>NZ_WWIQ01000011.1:77121-85239 GCF_009862985.1 Streptomyces sp. SID5464
CGGGGAAGAGGACCGCCCAGGGGGCACGCTCGGCGTACGGCTGGTTCTCGGCGAGCAGCAGGCCCCAGTCAGGGGAGGGCGGCTGGGCGCCGAGACCGAGAAAGCCGAGAGCGGCCAGGTTCAGCGCGATGCCGGGGAGCCGGAGCAGGGCGTGGCGGACGACGGGCGGCAGGACGGCGGGGAGCAGTTCGCGGGTGAGCAGGTACCACTCCGTGGCGCCGAGCGCGCGGGTGGCGGTCAGGTGGGTGGTGGCGCGTTCCTGCTGGAGGAGTGCGGAGGTGTGGGTGGCCAGCGGGGTCCACGCGACGGCGGCCACGGCGAGTGCCGGCGTCCACGGGCCGCTTCCCGCGAGGCCGGTGACGAGGAGGCCGGCCAGGATCGGTGGAACGGCGTTGATGGTCTCGGCCACCGGCCCGGACAGGCGGGGGAGCAGACCCAGCAGTACGCCAGTGACGAGAGCGGCGGCGCTCACGGCCAGGGCGACGCCGAGGGTGGTGAGCGCGCCGTGGGCGACGCGGGCCAGCATGTCGCGGCCGAGCGCGTCGGTGCCGAAGGGCTGCGACCAGGAAGGGGCCCGGAGCCGGGCGGCGGGGTCCAGCGCGAGCGGGTCGCGCGGCAGGCCGAGGCCGATGACGGCGGCCAGCAGCGCCCCGTACAGCAGGGGAAGGACGCGGCGCGCGGACGGCGCGGGCGGGTGCAGGGAGCGCAGGGCGCCGTCGCGCAGCGCGGGCCCGGTCAGCAGCCGGGCGGTGAGCCGCGCCAGGGCACCGGTGACCACGGCGAGCAGGACCAGGGCGAGCGTGCCGGTCTGCAGGACGGGCAGGTCCTGGGCGAGGGCGGCGCGCAGGGTGAGCCGGCCGAGGCCGGGGATGTCGAAGATCTGCTCAACGGCGACGGCACCGCCGGTCAGGCCGACCACGAACAGGCCCAGGTTGGGCAGCAGTGCGGGCACGCAGCGCCGCAGCGCCTGGCGGGCCACGGACGAGGGAGGGACGCCACGGGCGGCGGCCGCGAGCGCCCATGGCTCGGCGAACGTGCCGGGCAGCAGGTCGTCCAGCAGCCGCCCGAGCACCGCCCCGGCGGGCAGGCCGAGGGCGATCGAGGGCAGCACCATGCTCTGCGGGCCGTACCAGCCCAGCGCGGGCAGCCAGCCGAGCTGCACGCCGATGACCGAGGCGAGGACGGAGGCGACGAGGAACTCGGGCAGTGCGGCCAGCATCGCCGATCCGGTGCCGCCCGGGCGTCTGGCGCCGAGCCGGCGCCTCGAGCCCAGCCACAGGGTGCGGGCGCACACCGCGGCGACTGTGCACACGGCGACCGCGACGGCTCCGCCCATCAGTGTCAGGGAAACGCCGAGGGCCTGTACGGCGGAGGGCAGTACCTCGCCGCCGGAGACCCAGGACCGGCCCGCGTCCCCGTGCAGCAGTCGGACCAGCCAGCGCCCGAGCAGGGACAACGGGCCGTCGTCCAGGCCGAGTTGGTCACGCACGGCGGCCAGTGCCCCGGGGGTCGGATCGCGCTCCGCGGAGCGGGCCTTGAGCACGGTCAGCGCGGGGTCGGTGCGCGACAGCCAGGGCAGCAGGCCGATCCCGCAGACCAAGGCGGCAGCCGGCACAGCCCGCCACAGCCGCGTGGGGCCGCCGGAGCGGTCGGACGCGCGGTTCAGCGCCGGGTTCCTGTTCCGACGTACTGCCGCTCGTCCCAGCTGAACAGGGCGCCCTGCACCGACTTGCCGATGCCCAGGACGGCCTTCACGTGGACGAGGGGGATCACCGCGTCGGTGCCGAGGATCGCCGCTTCCGCTTTCATGGCGGCGTCCTGCCGCCTGGTCGTGTCGGATTCGTTCTGGGCGGCGGCGACGAGCCGGTCGACGTTCTTGTCGCACAGCAGCGACAAATTGTAGGTGCCGTGGCAGGTGAAGTCGCTGGCCAGGACGGAGACGGGGTCGCCCGTGTCGAGCATCATGTTGCGGGAGGTCACGGCGGCGTCGTACTTGCCGGCCAGCATGTCGCTCTCGACCTGCGAGTCACTGCGCACCACCAGCTTCACCTCGAACCCGGCCTTCTCCAGGTCCTGTTGCAGCACCTGGGCGACCTCGGGCAGCTCGGGCCGGGTGGAGTAGGTGGCGATGGTGACGGTCTTACCGTCGGGCTTGGTGGCCTTCGCCCGTCCGGTGGGCGCGACGCGTTTCCCGGCCGTCCAGGGCAGGGCAGGGCCGAAGAGCCCCTTGGCGGGTTCGGCGTATCCCTCGTACACGTCCTTGGCGATGACGGAGGTGTCGATCGCCTCGCGCGCGGCGGCCCGCAGCCCGGGGTCGGTGAAGGCGCCGGACTTGGTGTTCAGGTACAGGCTGGTGTCGCGGGCGGTGTCCGTCTCGTGGACGGTGTCCTTGTCCAGGGAGGCGATCTGCGCGACGGGGATCGCCTGGGCGATGTCCACCTGTCCGGTGCGCAGGGCGTTGGCGCGGGCGGTGCCGTCGGCGATGAACTGGACGTCGATGCCGGGGGCCTGGGCGAGGCCGTCCCAGTAGCCGTCGAAGCGGCTCAGGGTGGCCGCCGTGTCACCGGTGATCTTTGTGATCTCGAAGGGGCCGGTGGCGGTGCCGACCGGGTTCACGGCGCCGTTCTTCTCGTACGCCTTCGGGGAGAACACCGCCAGGCTCGGGTTCGACAGCCGCAGCGGCAGTACCGGGTCGGCCCTGTCGGTGTCGATCCGCAGCCGGTCCTCGCCCTCGGCCTCGGCGGTCAGCTGTATGCCGGTGAGGGCGGTGGGTGCCGGCTCCGCTCGGGCGGCATGGGTGAGCGCGGATGCGACGGCCTTGGCGGTGACCTCGGTGCCGTCCTGGAACGTGGCGTGCCGCAGCGTGAACACCCAGCTCTTGTCGTCCTTGTCGCTGCTCCACGACTCGGCGAGCGCGGGGATGGCGGTGCCGTTGGCGTCCAGCTTGGTCAGCCCTTCCGAGACGTCCAGCCGGGACATGATGAAGGCGTCCTGGCCGTACGGGGAATAGTGCTCGGTCGGTGCGAAGGCCAGTGCCACGCGCAGTCGCGCTCCCGCTCCGGAGCCGGACGGGTCGGAGGACGGTGAAGCGTTGTCGTTGGGGGCGAAGCAGCCGGTGAGGAAGGGGGCGAGGAGCAAGCCGGCCATCAGTCGGCGGCGGGGTGTTCTCATGGTTCGCGTTCTTGTCTTCCGACGGTGACGATCAAGGGGATCTTGACGGAAGAGTATGTGAAAATCGTTTCCATTACGCCAAGAGGATGCCAAGGCGTGGAATCGTTTCTTCGCTTTCTTCGCCGGTTTCTCGAACGGCGTCAGCTCGGGGACCGACAGCCGGCGCGGTTCCCCGCCGCCGGCGCTCGGGCCGCACTGCGCCCCCTCACGGGTAGGTGGTCTGGCTCAACGGCTGACGCTGACACCGTGCGCATGAGGTACAGGCGTCAACCGTCGTTGTGGGCAGCCAGGATCCGCTGCACCCTCTCGGCGTTCGTCTCGATGTGGTGGCTCGCCTCGCGCTGTGCGCGCTGGGTATCGCCTGCCCGGACCGCCTCCATGAGCGGCTCGTGCTCGCTGACCACCTTGCTCGGGTTCTCGTACTCCCGCTCGTGCGCGGACAGGGCCATGAGGTAGAAGCGCAGTTCCCGAGTCAGTCCCGCGTAGAACGCGTCGATGCGGCTACTGCCGAGGGCTGCCACGATCGCCGCGTGGAAAGCCAGATCCGCGGCCACGATGTCGGCACGTTCATGTGACGCGGTCGCCGTCTCCAGGCGGGCGTAGGCCTCTTCCGCGACCGTGAGCTGGTCAGCGGAGAGCGGCGCCGCCAGCGCGGCCGTCTCCAGGCGCTGACGAGCGGTGTAGAGCTCCGCGACCGTCTCGGGTGTCGGAGAGATGATCACGGCCCCGCGGTTCACCTCGAACCGGACCAGGCCGCCGTGCTCAAGCAGGCGGACCGCCTCGCGGACCGTGTTGCGCGCGATGCCGAGTTCCGCGGCGATCGCACTCTCGCGCAGGCGCTCACCAGGGCGGAAGGCCCCCGCGAGAATCCGCTGCGAAAGTCCGTCCGCGATCTGCTGGGCGGTCGTCGTCCTGCGGGCCACCAACCCGTCGAGTGCCGTCATGGCGTCATCCTACCGAGCTGGGCCTCTAGCGCTCAACAGTAGAACTGTTCTACAGTTCCGCAGCCGACGGTCTTCCAGGCAGCTCGGAGGCTTGCCCCGGGGCGGGTGCCATCACTCGACGGCACCACAGCCCCGTCCCAGCCGCCGCGACACCAGTGCGTGCTCCACGTCCACTTCCGACCTGCAGACCGCCCGGCGCGCGCACGGCCCCGTTGTCGCATGCGCGACCACCGGCAACGACGCCGCAGAAAGGCTCAGACAATGCAGACAACTTCCGAGGTCACCACAGAGCACCTCCAGCCCGAGGTGCCGGGCACGCTCAGACAACGGCATGTTCGAATGATCGCCCTGGGCGGCATCGTGGGCGCCAGCCTGTTCGTCGGCAGCGGAGCGGTCATCCACGCGGTCGGCCCGGCCGCCATCCTCTCCTACGCCCTCGGCGGTCTCCTGGTCATCCTCGTCATGCGGATGCTGGGGGAGATGGCCACCGCCTCACCCGCCCTCGGGTCGTTCATGGAGTACGCCCGTGCGTCACTCGGCGGCTGGGCCGGCTACACCATCGGCTGGTTGTACTGGTACTTCTGGGTCGGCGTCGTGGCGTTCGAGGCGGTCGCCGGCGCCAAACTGCTCATGCTGTGGATCCCGGGCGTGCCCCAGTGGGTCTTCTCACTGTTCCTGATGTTCCTGCTCACCGCCTCGAACCTCGTGTCCACCCGTTCGTTCGGTGAAACCGAGTTCTGGCTGTCCTCCATCAAGATCGTCACGATCGTCGTCTTCCTCGCCGCCGGCACCCTCTTCGCCCTCGGGGTCTGGCCCGGGTCGCAGCTGTCGGTCGGCAACGTCGACCAGGGCGGCTTCGCCCCCCACGGCCTGTCGGCGATCCTGCACGGCATCGTCATGGTGATCTTCGCGTACGTCGGCACGGAGATCGTGACCATCGCGGCCGCGGAGTCCGCGGACCCGGTGAAGTCCGTCGTCAAGGCGACCTCCTCGACGGTGTGGCGTGTGATCATCTTCTACGTCGGCTCGGTGACCCTGCTGGTGATGATCACCCCGTGGCACCAGATCCCGACCCAGACCAGCCCGTACGCGGCCGCCTTCGGCAAGATGGGCATCCCCGCGGCGACCACCATCATCAACGTGGTCGTCCTCACCTCCGTGCTGTCCGTCCTCAACTCCGGCCTGTACACGGCCTCGAGGATGCTGTTCGCCCTCCAGCGCCACAACTGGGCGCCGCGATGGGTCGCCGACCGCAACCGCAAGGGAACGCCCTGGAAGGCCATCCTGGCCTGCACGTCCGCCGGCTACGTCGCCGTCGCCATGAGCTACGTCGCGCCGGACACCGTCTTCGACTTCATCATCAACTCCGCGGGGGCCGTCGGCCTGTTCGTCTACGCGATCATCGCCGGATCACAGCTGCGCATGCGACGCCGGCTGGAGCGGGAGACCCCCGAGCTGCTCAAGCTGCGCATGTGGGGCTACCCGTACCTCAGCTGGATCACCCTGGCGGGCATCCTCGTCGTTCTGAGCTCCATGCTGCTGGTTCCGGACGCCCGCTCACAGCTCTACCTCAGCGTCCTCAGCCTGGCCGTCATCCTCGCCACGTACGTGGTCGTGCGGAACGCGCGGAAAGCCGCCGCGCGCCGATGACGACCCACGTACCCACGCCGTCACGGGTGGCTCTCGTCACGGGCGCCACCTCCGGGATAGGCGCCGAAACCGCCCGGCGACTCCACGGGGACGGATTCGCCGTGCTCCTCAGCGGCCGTTGCGGCGAACGAGGTGAGGCCGTGACGCGAGAACTCGGCTCCGACAGCGCCTGCTTCGTCCCCGCCGACCTCACCAGGGACGGTGAACCCGATCGCATCCTCGACCAGGCCATCGACCGGTTCGGCAGGGTGGACGTGGTGGTGAACAACGCGGCAGCCGACCACACCGGGGAACTGCTGGACGTCCCGGACACCGAGATCCGTGCCACCTTCGAGATCAACACCTTCGCGGCGATCGCCGTCCTCCAGGCAGCGGGACGCGCGATGCGGCAGTCGGGCGGCAGCATCGTCAACGTGACCTCCCGGCTGGCCACGGTCGGCGTCCCCACGATGGGCGTCTACAGCGCCAGCAAGGGCGCGATGAAGGCCCTGACGGCGGCGGCCGCGGTGGAACTCGCGCCGTACAACATCCGCGTCAACGCCGTGGCACCCGGCATGACCCGCACATCGCTCTTCGAAGCATGGCTCAGCTCCCAGAAGGACCCGGAAGCCGTTGCCCGCAAGGTGGCGGACGCCATTCCGCTCGGGCGGCCGGCCACCCCGCAGGACGTCGCAGGCGCCATCGCGTTCCTCGCCTCACCCAGTGCCGAGTACATCACCGGCATCACCCTTCCCGTCGACGGCGGCTACACCGCCCAGTAACTCGCACACCACTAGGGGAAAAGACATGTCCCACGAGAACCAGCCGGTCCTGACCGGGCCCGCCCTCTGGAGCGCCCAGGCCCACCTCCCGTCCGTCCTGGGACGCCAGCTGACCGTCGACCGCGCGGAAGGCAGTTACGTCTTCACCACCGATGGCCGGCGTCTGTTCGACGGCACCGCCGGTCTGTGGCACGCGAACGTCGGCCACGCCCGCCCCGAACTCGCCGAGGCCGCCTACGAGCAGATGCGGCGCCTGGAGACCTACCACATCTTCGGCCGCTACCTGAACGACCGAGCCGTCGAACTCGGCGAGCGCCTGGCCTGGCTCTCACCCATCGACGACCCCAAGGTCATCCTCAACAGCGGCGGTTCCGACGCCATCGACGTCGCCTGCAAGCTCGCCCGCCGCCACTGGCAGCGCGAGGGACGCACCGACAAGACCGTGATCCTCAGCCGCGAGTTCGCCTACCACGGCCTGCACGCCTACGGAACCAGCATCGCCGGCCTCGACTTCAACCGCGCCGGGTACGGCACCGAGTCCCTGGTGCCCGATACCGCGCGCGTGTCGACCCACGACATCGCCGCGGTCGAGCGCACGGTGCGCACCATCGGCCCGGAGAAGATCGCCGCGATCGTGGCCGAGCCCATTCAGGGCACCGGCGGCGTCAACCCGCCGGCCCCCGGTTACCTGGAGGGGCTGCAGCGCATCTGCCGCGAGAACGACATCCTCCTGATCCTCGACGAGGTCATCACCGGGTTCGGCCGTACCGGCCACATGTTCGCCACCGAGCGGTACGGCCTGCGGCCCGACCTGATCACCTTCGCCAAGGGCGTCACGTCCGGGTACGCCCCGCTGGGCGGCGTGCTCGTCGCACCCCACATCTGGCAGCCGTTCTACCGCGACTCCTCCGACACCCCCGTCTTCCGCCACGGAGCCACCTACGCCGGGCACGCCACCGCCGCCGCCGTCGCCCTGCGCAACCTCGACATCCTCGACGAGGACAAGCTGCTGCCCCGGGTGACCGAGCTGGAACAGCTGCTCGCCCGTGAACTGAACGCCCTCACGGCCCGGGCAGCGGTCGTCGAGACACGCGTGGCGGGGTTCCTGGGCGGCATCACGCTCACGGACGACCTCAGCGCCGAAGCGGTCACCGACGAACTGGTCGAACACGGTTTCATCACGCGTCCGCTGCGCGGCAACACCGTGCAGATCAGCCCCCCGTTCGTCACCACCGACGACGAGATCCGGCAGCTCGTGGCCGCCATCGACACCGTCATCTCCGCCCAGGAAGCCAAGTGACCACGATGCAAACCTTCCCCGACATCGAACCGACCGCCCTGGCCGACTCCGACAAAGTCCTGGCCAACCTCACTCTCGCCGTGCCGGGCGTGACCCGCACCTTCGACGTCCACGATCCGGCCACCGGCCGGACGATCGCCCAGGTCCCCGACTTCGACGTCCAACAGGCCCTCGCCGCCGTCGCCCGCGCCGACGAAGCCGGCCGGTCCTGGGCCGCCACCACCACCCGGCACCGCGCCGACATCCTGCGGGCCTGGTACGACCTGATCAGAAGCAATTCCGAGATCATCGC
>NZ_WWIQ01000011.1:85317-85607 GCF_009862985.1 Streptomyces sp. SID5464
GGAAGCGGTACGTCCGGCCGGAAACCTCCGCGACGCTCCCACAGGAGGGGCTCGTCTTCTCACCCGACGCGCACCGGTGGGGTTGTCGGTCCTCATCACCCCGTGGAACTTCCCCCTCGCCATGGCCACCCGCAAGATAGCCCCCGCGCTCGCCGCCGGCTGCCCCGTGGTCATCAAACCCGCGCCCAACACCCCGCTGACCACCATCTTCGCGGTCCAGCTCGCGGTCGCGGCCGGTGTCCCCGAAGACCTGGTGCAGGTCGTGACCACCACGGACGCCCCCGCCTTCA
>NZ_WWIQ01000012.1:0-206 GCF_009862985.1 Streptomyces sp. SID5464
TGCCGGTGCGCGACGAGCTCACCGGCGAGACCTACCACTGGAGCAGGAACAACTACGTGCGCCTGGAGCCGGGGCGGGCTCCCGCACACGTCTTCCACGTCCAGTCGCCGCCCGCCGCGCAAGGGAACGGAGGGGCAGGAACGCCATGACCGTGAACGAGCCCGTACCGGACACCTTCGAGGACACCCCCGCCAGGGACCGGGACC
>NZ_WWIQ01000013.1:0-209 GCF_009862985.1 Streptomyces sp. SID5464
CGTCCAACCAACGCTGCCGGGAACGGGACAGCCGCCCGCACAGCACCACTGCGCCGCCGGCGGCTACCTCGACCACTGCCGAAATCAGGCCGTGCTCGACAACGCCCAGCCCCACACCGGAAACATCTCCCGTGCTTTCCGTGCGTTCCAGCCAGAACCGTGACCGGTCGAAGGCATACGTCGGCAGTTCCACCGGTTGGGTTTCGGGC
>NZ_WWIQ01000014.1:0-230 GCF_009862985.1 Streptomyces sp. SID5464
GCTTTCGGAGGGTGTGGCGTGGCCGCGTGGTGAGCGGGTGCGTCGGGCGGGTGTGTCGTCGTTCGGGGTGAGCGGCACGAATGCGCACGTGATCGTGGAGGAGGCTCCGGCGGCCGAGGAGTCCGCTGTCGAGCCGGTGGTGGACGGTGGTTCGCGCTTGGTGCCGTGGGTGGTCTCGGGTGCCGGCCCGGGTGGCCTGCGCGGGCAGGTGGAACGGTTGGTGTCGTTCC
>NZ_WWIQ01000014.1:457-689 GCF_009862985.1 Streptomyces sp. SID5464
GTTGGTGTCGTTCGTCGGTGAACGTCCCGACGTGGGCCTGGAGTCGGTGGCGGTCGCGTTGGCGGGGCGCGACGGATTACGGCATCGCCTGGCCGTGGTGGGTGAGTCCACCGACGAACTCTCGAACCGGCTCAGGGAATTCCTCGCCGACGAGCTGCCGGCCGGGGCTGCCCGTGGAGTAGCCGACGCCCGGCCCAAGGTGGCGTTCGTGTTTCCGGGGCAGGGGTGGCAG
>NZ_WWIQ01000015.1:0-240 GCF_009862985.1 Streptomyces sp. SID5464
GCGAGCTTCTCACCGACCCTCGGCGCGGGCTCGCCGCTGGGCCCGAACGTCCGGCTCATCGACGCTCCTGACCCGCGCCTCGTCGCGCCGGGATCGACGCTCGCCGAGCACATGCGGCAGCAGGTGCGCGGCGCGATCGACGACCTCGAGCGCCACGGCTACCGGCTCGCGGCCCTGATCACCGACTGCGCCCACAGCAGCGACGGCATCTTCACCGACCCCCCTGGCTACATGCAGGCC
>NZ_WWIQ01000016.1:0-226 GCF_009862985.1 Streptomyces sp. SID5464
CACCGAGGGCAACCTCGGTGGCCGGGCCCAGGTCCGGGGCGTGTCCGGCGTCTGGAAGGACCTCACCGACAACGTCAACTTCATGGCCGACAACCTGACCTCCCAGGTGCGCAACATCGCGCTCGTCTCCACCGCCGTCGCGCAGGGCGACCTCGGCAAGAAGATCACGGTGGAGGCCAAGGGCGAGATCCTGGAACTCAAGTCCACGATCAACACGATGGTCGAC
>NZ_WWIQ01000017.1:0-230 GCF_009862985.1 Streptomyces sp. SID5464
CGCACGCCCGTCACGGACGCTAACTGACACCCGAGGTGAGCCACACATGACCGTCGACGAAGCCGCACGTGTGCCCGTCGTGATCGTCGGCGCCGGACCGGTGGGCGTGACCGCCGCCCTTCTCCTGGCCCGGCGCGGAATCCGCAGTGTCATCTTCGAACGCCACCAGGGCGTCTACCCGCTACCGCGCGCCGTCGCCACCGACGACGAGGTGCGCAGGATCCTCCAGG
>NZ_WWIQ01000018.1:0-665 GCF_009862985.1 Streptomyces sp. SID5464
AAGCGCTTGTCCGCTTCATCCGTAGAGGTCGTTGTCCGCTGGTCCCCTCTCCGATTTGAGCGAGTCAGCGGCCGCAGCCACCCGCGGCCCTGACTTTCTCATCCTACGACTCGAGGACGACCCGGTAGGAGTAGATCTGGGTGACGGTGTAGCCCGGTCCCGAGATGGTGATTCGCTGTCTCGACTAGACCATCTGCTGCTTCTGGCCCGCCTCGTGCTTGGCCCCATCCAGGACGGTGGCGCTGCGGGTCTTGCCGTCGGAGTCGGCCTCTGCGGACTGCACGCCGGGCACGCGGAAGCCGCCCCCGCGCAGCACATGCAAGCCGTCCGCGGTGGCTTGACCGACGCACACGGGGCCCCTGTCCTGTGCCGATGGTGCTGTCGCCGTTTAACTCGTCCACATTGGCGAAGCCCCAACGAAACACCTGCTGAGTAAGGTGTGCTCGAGTAAATGGGAGGCATGGGAGAGCTGACGGTGAAAAGGCAAAGGTAGGCAATCCAGACCGGGAGTGGCTGCATAAGCTAAGCGAGAGCCCGAGAAAGAGCGAGGCGACTTTGTCAGCGCCTTGATAGTTCGCTACTCCGCCGTGTCCGAGTCTTTGCATCAGGGCGAACGGAGGCGACAACACGGCGCCACCCAGGGTGAGGACTTACAGCGGCTAACA
>NZ_WWIQ01000019.1:0-873 GCF_009862985.1 Streptomyces sp. SID5464
CCTGAAGGCCAGTCCCGAACACGGGAAGTTACTCCCAGGGTAAAGACAGGAGCATCCTCATGGCCATTCCCTCCAGTTCCGGCCGGAATGTGTTTCGTTTGACTGCTACGGCGTGATGAGTACCGTGCCGGGCTGTTCGACACGCCGGAGTCCTCCACCCAGAAGCTGCTAGGCATCATCCCGCGGACCACGAGCCAGTGGCTGGCCGACATGGGACTGGCAGCCTGCCACCTGTCCCGAGCCGTCGACCGCCCGCGCCGAGACCCGCTCGCGCGCCGTGCGGCGCTCAACGCGCACGCGCCGCTGTGCACTTCGGTGAGCAGGCGAATGTCGTCAATGCGGCCGGTGAACTGCTCATCGAGGTGCAGGCGAGAACGGACGGCAAGCTCGCACCACGAGGGCATCGGAGGGATTCAGCACCCGCGCCCCTCGATCATTTCAGGCAGAACCAAAAAGGAGGCAGCGTGAACCGGCTTCAACGAGCACTCGACACCCTGGTCGAGCGAATCGACACTCCCGCGCCGATCGTGCTGGTCGATGTCATGCAGGACAACATCGACCGCATGCAGGCCTTCGCCGACCAGCACAACCTCGATGTCAGGCCGCACGTCAAGACGCACAAGTGTGTGGAGATCGGGCGGCGCCAGGTCGAGGCCGGGGCGGTCGGAATCACCGCGGGCAATGTCGGTGAGGCCGAGGTCTTCGCCGCGGCGGGATTCGACGACATCTTCCTCGCCTACCCCATCTGGCCCGCGGGAACGAAGGGCCCGCGCATCCGCCGGCTCGCCGAGTCCGCCCGGCTGCGGGTCGGCGTCGACAACGTCGCGGCGATCGAGGCCCTCGCCGACGCGATGGGAGACGAACCGGACCGAC
>NZ_WWIQ01000002.1:0-22779 GCF_009862985.1 Streptomyces sp. SID5464
TGTGGGAGAGTAGGACGCCGCCGAACAAATATTGGGAAACCCCCGCATCGAAAGATGCGGGGGTTTTCTGCGTTTGAGGGCCCCCTTTCGAGGGGCCCTCACCGTCACAGGCGTCCAGCCGCCTTCAAGGCCAAATACGCGTCCGCCAGTGCCGGCGCCAGATCGTCCGGTGTCGCGTCCACGACCGTCACGCCGTGACGGCGGAGTTGTTCCGCCGTGCGGTGGCGCTCGGACTGGGCCTGGGCGGCTGCGGCGGCTTCGTAGACGGCGTCGGCGTTTCCGCGCGCCTTGGCCATTTCGGTGATGTGCGGGTCCGCTACTGATGCCAGCAGGACCGTGTGGCGCTGGGTGAGCTGGGAGAGGACCGGAAGGAGGCCCTCTTCGATGGGGGCCGCGTCCAGGGTCGTGAGGAGCACGATCAGGGAGCGGCGAGGGGATGTGCGCAGGGCGGTGGCCGTGAGGCCTCGGGCGTTCGTTTCGACGAGCTCGGGTTCGAGCGTCGCCATCGCGTTGACCAGGGACGGGAGGACATCGCCTGCCGTGCGGCCCTGGACGAGGGCACGGACCTTGCGGTCGTAGGCGAGGAGGTCGACGCGGTCGCCGGCCCGGGAGGCGAGGGCTGCGAGGAGGAGGGCCGCGTCCATTGAGGCGTCGAGGCGGGGCGCGTCGCCCACGCGGCCTGCCGAGGTGCGGCCGGTGTCGAGGACCAGCAGAATGTGGCGATCGCGTTCTGGGCGCCAGGTGCGTACGGCGACCGCCGACTGACGGGCTGTGGCGCGCCAGTCGATGGAGCGGGTGTCGTCACCGGGGACGTACTCGCGCAGGCTGTCGAATTCGGTGCCCTCGCCGCGGGTGAGCACGCTGGTGCGGCCGTCCAGTTCGCGGAGGCGTGCCAGTTTTGAGGGCAGGTGCTTGCGGCTGGTGAAGGGTGGCAGGACGCGTACCGTCCAGGGGGCCTTGTGGGTGCCCTGGCGGGAGAAGAGGCCGAGGGGTCCGTACGAGCGGATGGTGACCCGGTCGGCCTGGCGGTCGCCTCGGCGGGTGGGGCGCAGGCGGGTCGTCACGCGTCGGCGTTCGCCTGCGGGGACCGTGAGGCGGTGGCGGGAAGCTGTCGTTTCCATGCCCGGCTGCCAGGCGCTCGGGGGCCAGGCGTCGCGGAGTCGGGCTCGGAGGGGGCGGCGGGACGGGTTGGTGATGGTCAGGGTCACGTCCGCCGTGTCGCCGAGGCGTACGGAGGTGTCGCCGGAGCGGGTGAGGCCCAGGCGTCGTACGGGGGCGGCCAGGGCGAAGTCGCAGGCGCAGGCCACGGCCAGGGGTGCGTTGACCGCCAGGATGCCCGTCCAGCTGGGTTCCCAGATCCCGACGGGGAGGGAGCCCAGGGCCGCGAGGAGGGCGGCGCGTCCGGTGAGTGCCATCAGCGGGGGACGGGGACGTGGGCGAGGATCGCGTTGATGACGGAGTCGGCCGTCACACCTTCCATTTCGGCCTCCGGGCGGAGCTGTACGCGGTGACGGAGGGTGGGGAGGGCGAGGGCCTTCACGTCGTCCGGGATGACGTAGTCGCGGCCGGTCAGCCAGGCCCAGGCCCGGGCGGTGGCCAGGAGGGCCGTGGCGCCTCGGGGGGAGACGCCGAGGGTGAGGGACGGCGACTCGCGGGTGGCGCGGCAGATGTCGACCACGTATGCGGTGATCTCCGGGGAGATCGTCGTCTTGGCGACCGCGACGCGGGCTGCCTCGAGGTCGGCCGTGCCGGCCACGGGGCGTACGCCGGCGGCGTGGAGGTCGCGTGGGTTGAAGCCCTCGGCGTGGCGGGTGAGGACGTCGATCTCGTCCTGGCGGGAGGGGAGGGGGATGGTGAGTTTGAGGAGGAAGCGGTCCAGCTGGGCTTCGGGGAGGGGGTAGGTGCCCTCGTACTCCACCGGGTTCTGGGTCGCGGCGACCAGGAACGGGTCGGGGAGGGGGCGAGGGGTGCCGTCGACGGTGACCTGGCGTTCCTCCATGGCTTCCAGGAGGGACGACTGGGTCTTGGGAGGCGTGCGGTTGATCTCGTCGGCGAGGAGGAGGTTGGTGAAGACCGGGCCGGGCTGGAAGGAGAACTCGGCCGTGCGGGTGTCGTAGACCAGGGAGCCGGTCACGTCGCTCGGCATCAGGTCGGGGGTGAACTGGACGCGCTTGGTGTCCAGTTCGAGGGCGGAGGCGAGGGCGCGGACCAGGAGGGTCTTGGCGACGCCGGGGACGCCTTCGAGGAGGACGTGGCCGCGGCAGAGCAGGGCGACGACGAGGCCGGTCACGGCGGGGTCCTGGCCGACCACGGCCTTGGCGATCTCGGCGCGCAGGGCCTCCAGGGCGGCTCGGGCGGCGCCCGGGTCACCGGTCTGCCCGGCGTTGTCAGTGGTCGGGTCCATCATGGACGGCGTACCTCTCTTTCGAGGGCGTCGAGTTGGTCGGCGAGTGCGATGAGTGCTGCGTCGTCGCTGGGCGGTGGCCCGAAGAGCAGGGTGCGCAGGTCCTGTCCGTCGCCATGGAGGTGGTCGGACAGGGCTGGGAGCAGGGCCTCGGGCGTGTGCGCCTGGGTGACGGGGACGCCGGTGAGGGGGGCGAGGCGGGTGCGGGTGGTGGAGCGAAGAGCGTTGGCCGCGCGGTCGCGGGCGTCGGTCTTGCGATAGAGGCGGGCTCGGCCTTCGGCGGTTTCGGAGGCGCGGATCGCCACGGGGAGTCTTTCGGGCACGAGGGGGCCGAGTCGGCGTGCCCGCCAGAGGGCGGCCAGGGCTGCGGCGATGAAGAGTTGCAGGGTGCCCCAGAGCCAGCCCGAGGGGAGCAGGTCGAAGAAGCTGCGTTCGTCGTCGGTGCCGGTGGCCGACGTGTCGGAGAGCGAGGGGAGGTACCAGACCAGATGGGGGCGGGAGCCGAGGAGTTGGAGGGCGAGCGAGGCGTTGCCCTGCTTGTCGAGGCGGTCGTTGAGGAGGATGTCGGGCGCGCCGAGGACGACGGTGTCGCCGTCCCCGGTCGCGTCCGGGATGCGCAGCAGGGTGGACAGGCGCTCGCTGGGGTAGCACTTGTCAGCGTCGAGGTGGGTGGTGGTGTAGCGGACGCCGCCCGTGTCGGCGGTGCCCGCGCGCCGGGCGGCGGGCAGGCCGCAGTCGGGGGAGAGTGTCGAGTCGAGGCTGGTGGCGGGGTCGGCGGTGACGCCGGGGGCGAGTCGTTCGACGGAGGCGCTGCCGGCGGCGACCAGGACGGTGCGGCCGCGGGCGTCGGCGAAGGCGTTGTGCAGCCGGGTCTGCTGACTTCGGGTCAGCAGGTCGGGGACGGCGACCAGGAGGGTCGTGTCCGGGCCGGCTGCGGCGGCTGCCTCGTCGAGGGTGGTGACCACGCGTGTGTCCACGCCCCGGTCGGCGAGGAGTTCGGCGACGGCGCGGCTGCCGCCCGGGTCTGCGGAACGCGGGTCGAGTTCGCCGTGCCGGGCGTCGGAGCGGAGCACGGCGATGGCGATGGCCCCCACCAGGAGCAGCACGAGGGCGAGCGCGATGCCGCGCGCGCGGGTCCATACCTGGCGTGCGGTGGGCGAGGCCGAGGTGGACGGGAACGTGGCCTCGGTGGTCATTCGGCGGCTCCCTGGCGGGTGTGGGGGGCCGTGCTGTGGGCGCTGCTCGTGGCGAGCTGGGGCTTGGTGCGTTCCAGGTCGCTGTCGAGCTCGGCGATGCGCTGGTACGACTGCTCGGTCGCCGACCGGCCGCCGTACGTCACGTCGTCGAAGTCGCGGGCGGCGGCGCGCAGTCGATCGGTGTGGGCGGGCAGGGCCCGGCCGGCTTCGGCGGCGGCCTCGTCGGCGGTGCGGCCGGGGCGGACGTCGAGGAGGGCGCGTTCCTCCAGGGCGCGGACGAGGGCCCGCATGCGTTCCTGGACGGCCTGGTTCCAGTGGCCCTGGGCGGCGTGTGCCTCGGCGGCTGCGCGGTGGTCGGCGGCGCTGCGGGGGCGGTCGTCGAACAGGGTGGCGGACGAGGTGGGTTGGCGGCGCGGGGTGCCCAGGCGCCACCACAGGGCGGCCAGGACCGCGGCGACGGCCAGGATGATGACGACCAGGCCGAGTGTTCCGCCGGGCGTGGCGGTCGAGGCGGCGTTGAACAGTTTGTCGAGCCAGTCCCAGAAGGCGTCGAGGGCGCGTTGGAACAGGCTGGGGTCGTCCTGGTGGTACATCCGCTTCGACAGCTCGCGCCGGGCCGCCTCGCGCGCGGGGTCGCGCGGGATGGTGAGGGGCGGTTCGTCGGCGGAGCGCGCCGACGACAGTACGGCGGTGTCGCCGGCGCGCAGCAGCGTCCGTATGGCGGCGCCTGGCAGCGCCGATGTGAGGGCTTCCCCCGCCCAGCTCACCGCATCAGCTCCCCGGGACGGCGCCGGGGGCGGTGGGGCCGTAGCCCTGGACACCGGCGGCGCGGGCCAGTTCGAGGTCGAGGGCCTCGCGGCGGATGCGCTGGTCGATGTAGAGGAGCACGGTGACGCCGGCCGTGATCGGGAACGTGATCATGGAGCCGATCACCGCGCCGATGCCGCTGACGATGAGGAACGTCCAGCCGAGGCCGGAGCCGCCGCTGTTGAGCCAGCCTGTGACGCCGTCGCCGCTGAGGGCTGCGGCGAGGAAGGTGAACGGGATGACGATGATCGAGGCGACGACGTTCGCGATGATCGTGGCGAGCAGCTGGATGCCGAAGATCCGCCACCAGGTGCCCCGGACCAGCTTGGTGGAGCGGCTCATCGCCTTCTTGATGCCCTGCTTCTCCAGCATCAGGGCGGGCGAGGCCAGGGAGAAGCGGATCATCAGCCAGAGGGCGACGATGCCGGCGCCGATGATGCCCAGGACGATCAGGGCGACGCCCGGCCCGGTGCTCCCGGCGGCGGCGATGAGGATGCCGGGCAGGGTGCCCACGGTGACGATGCCGGCGGTGATGAGCAGCAGCAGGCAGATGAGGCCGAAGAGTTTGACGACCTGGGGGCGGGCGTCCCGCCAGGCCTCGCCGATGGTCACCGACTTGCCGAGGACGGCGCGGCTGGTGACGGTCGTGAGCAGTGCGGTCGCGATGACGGTGCCGACCAGGGAGATGACGAAGACGACGGTGGAGTTGAGCATGGCGTCGCCCATGGCGCGGCTCAGTTCGCTGAGGGTGGCGCTCGGGTCGTTGAGGGCCTCGGTGCTGGAGTCGTCCAGGACGAGGCCCTGGAACAGCACGACGATGATCTCGGTGATGACCGCGACGGTCAGGGAGATGCCGAGGACCGTGCGCCAGTAGGTGCGCATGGTGGAGACCGCGCCGTCGAGGATCTCGCCCACGCCGAGCGGGCGGAGCGGGATCACGCCGGGTTTGGCCGCGGGCGGGGGGCCGCCCCAGGCGTTGCCCCAGCCGCCGTATCCGCCGGGGGCTCCCGGGCCGCCGGGACCGTAGCCTCCGGGGCCGCCAGGGGGCTGGGTGCCCCAGCCCGGGCCGGGAGGCGGGGGCGGGGGAGCCTGGCCTGGGACGGCCGGGCCGCCAGGGCCGCTGGGGGCGGACCACTGGGCGGGTGGCGGCTGGTCCTTGGACCACTGCGGGCCGGGGCCCTGCGGGGCCTGGGCCGGCTGGCCCGGCTGGTCCGCGGGCTGTGCGGGGCCAGGGCGGTCGGCGGGCTCGGCAGGGCCGGACGCGTCAGGCTTCTGCCCGTCGGACGGGGCGGATCCGGGCGAGGCCCAGCCCGGAGTGTCGTTCATCGTCGCTCCTTCACGGTGCCCGTCCGCGGTCGCGGCGGCAGGTTGGCAGCCATCGTGCCATGGGGTGGTCTTGGAGTGACCGGCAGCGGTATGGGCTGCGTACCTTCAATTGTCCGCGCGATTGGGGGCAGACTGACCGCATGGCTGATCAGTACGCGTACAGCGGCGATGACAAGCGGCCGACCGAGATCCCGGCTATCCGTTGGGAAGAGCCACCGGAAGGACCTGTTCTGGTCCTTCTCGACCAGACGAGGCTGCCCGCCGAGGAGGTCGAACTGGTCTGTACGGACGCGCCCGCGCTCGTGGAGGCGATCCGCTCGCTCGCCGTGCGCGGGGCGCCCCTGCTCGGCATCGCGGGGGCGTACGGCGTCGCGCTCGCCGCCGTGCGGGGCTTCGACGTGGACGAGGCCGCGGCCGCGCTGGCGAGCGCCCGGCCGACCGCGGTGAACCTGGCCGTGGGTGTGCGCCGGGCGCAAGCGGCCCACGAGGCCGCGCTCGCCGAGGGCGGTGACGTCAGGCAGGCGGCCGCGGCGGCGCTGGCGGCGGCGCGGCAGTTGCACCGGGAGGACGCCGAGGCCAGTGCGCGGATGGCCGAGCACGGGGTGGCACTGCTGGACGAGTTGCAGCCCGGCGGCGGGCACCGGATCCTCACGCACTGCAACACCGGTTCGCTGGTGTCGGGAGGGGAGGGGACCGCGTTCGCGGTGGCGCTCGCGGCACACCGGGCGGGCCGGCTGCGGCGTCTGTGGGTGGACGAGACGCGTCCGTTGTTGCAGGGCGCCCGGCTGACGGCGTACGAGGCGGCGCGCAGCGGGATGGCGTACACACTGCTCACGGACAACGCGGCCGGCTCGCTGTTCGCCGCCGGGGAGGTGGACGCGGTGCTGATCGGGGCGGACCGTATCGCTGCGGACGGTTCGGTGGCGAACAAGGTCGGGAGCTACCCGCTGGCGGTGCTGGCGCGGTATCACCATGTGCCGTTCATCGTGGTGGCGCCGGTGACGACGGTGGATGCGGACACCCCGGACGGGGCGTCCATCGAGGTGGAGCAGCGGGCCGGTCATGAGGTGACCGAGTTCGTGGCGCCGCAGGTGCCGGTGACCGGGGCTGAGGCGGGCGGCGGCATCCCGGTGGCGCCGCTGGGGACGCAGGCGTACAACCCGGCGTTCGACGTGACCCCTCCTGAGCTGGTGACGGCGATCGTCACGGAGGAGGGTGCGGTTTCGCCGGTGACGGCCGAGGCGCTCGCCGAGGTGTGTGCCCGGTCGCGCCGGGCGGCGGCGGGCTGAGCCGGGCGGCTGCCGGAGCGCGTGCGGAGTGGTGCGGGCTCCGGCAACCTCGTCCCTTCGAGGACAGCAGGGGCTCGCCGCCGGCCGTCGTCGAGATCAACAGCGGGCGGACGAGGGCAGACAGTAGCGCTTGCTGCGACTATGGTCACTGGCCGGTGACCTACCTCACCACTGCCTTCGCCACTGTTATGAGAATGGGATGATGTCGTTTATGAAGGGACGAGTCCTTGTCGTCGACGACGACACCGCACTTGCCGAGATGCTCGGCATCGTGCTGCGTGGTGAGGGTTTCGAGCCGTCTTTCGTGGCCGACGGCGACAAGGCGCTGGCCGCCTTCCGCGAGTCGAAGCCCGATCTGGTGCTGCTCGATCTGATGCTGCCCGGCCGGGACGGTATCGAGGTGTGCCGTCTGATCAGGGCGGAGTCCGGGGTGCCGATCGTGATGCTCACGGCGAAGAGCGACACGGTCGATGTCGTCGTGGGCCTGGAGTCGGGTGCCGACGACTACATCGTGAAGCCGTTCAAGCCGAAGGAGCTGGTGGCCCGGATCCGGGCCAGGCTCCGGAGGTCGGAGGAGCCCGCTCCGGAGCAGCTCGCCATCGGTGACCTGGTCATCGACGTGGCCGGGCACTCCGTGAAGCGGGACGGGCAGTCGATCGCGCTGACGCCGCTGGAGTTCGACCTGCTGGTCGCGCTCGCGCGCAAGCCGTGGCAGGTGTTCACGCGCGAGGTGCTGCTGGAGCAGGTGTGGGGCTACCGGCACGCGGCGGACACGCGCCTGGTCAACGTGCACGTGCAGCGGCTGCGCTCCAAGGTCGAGAAGGACCCGGAGAAGCCGGAGATCGTGGTGACGGTCCGTGGTGTCGGGTACAAGGCAGGGCCGAGCTGACATGTCCGGCGACAGTGCCGCTTCGGCGCCCGGACGGTCCGGGGCCCGCCCGGGGCGGCCTGTCGGGCGGAAGAAGGCGGGTTCCCGCTGGGCACGGTTCCTGGAGAGCGGGTTGCTGCTCCAGGGCGGGGTCCAGGGCAGTCCGGTCATCCGGCTGTTCATGCGGTGGGTGCGCCGGCCGCTGCTGCCCGTCATGCGGCTGTGGCGGCGCAACATCCAGCTCAAGGTCGTCGTCACCACGCTGCTGATGTCGCTGGGTGTGGTGCTGCTGCTGGGCTTCGTCGTCATCGGGCAGGTGCGCAACGGCCTGCTGGACGCCAAGGTGAAGGCGTCCCAGAGCCAGGCCACGGGCGGGTTCGCGGTGGCCAAGCAGCGGGCCGACGAGGCGGCGAGCGGCACCGGCGACGACGTCGCCACGGCGGACGGGCGCCCCGCGCAGAACGTCACCGAGTGGATGAGCGACCTCGTCTCCTCGCTGTCCAGCGGCGGCCAGGGCGCCTTCGAGGTGGTGACGCTCCCGGCGTCCGACGCGGACGGCGCGGGCGGCCGCGGGCAGCGTGCCTCCGGCGAGGTGGACTGGAGCAGGAGCGTGCCCGCTGACCTGCGCGAGCGGATCGGCAGCAGTACGACGGCCGCGCAGAGCTACACCCGCATCACGTACAACAACGCGATCAAGGACTCCCAGCCGGGCCTGGCCATCGGCAAGCAGGTCAACGACCCCAACGGGGACCCGTACCAGCTGTACTACCTCTTCCCGCTCACCCAGGAGGAGAAGTCGCTGAGCCTGGTCAAGGGCACCCTGGCGACGGCGGGGCTGTTCGTCGTGGTGCTGCTCGGGGCCATCGCCTGGCTCGTGGTGCGGCAGGTCGTCACGCCCGTGCGGATGGCGGCGGGGATTGCGGAGCGGCTGTCGGCCGGGCGGCTCCAGGAACGTATGAAGGTCACCGGTGAGGACGACATCGCGCGGCTCGGCGAGGCCTTCAACAAGATGGCGCAGAACCTCCAGCTGAAGATCAGCCAGCTGGAGGACCTGTCGCGGATGCAGCGCCGGTTCGTGTCGGACGTGTCGCACGAGCTGCGGACTCCGCTGACGACCGTACGGATGGCCGCGGACGTCATCCACGAGGCGCGGGAGGACTTCGACCCGGTGACCGCGCGGTCGGCGGAGCTGCTCGCCGACCAGCTGGACCGGTTCGAGTCGCTGCTCGCGGACCTGCTGGAGATCAGCCGGTTCGACGCGGGTGCAGCGGCGCTGGAGGCGGAGCCGATAGACCTCAGGGACGTCGTGCGCCGGGTCGTCAGCGGGGCCGAGCCGCTCGCGGAGCGCAAGGGCACGCGGATCCGCGTGCTCGGCGACCAGCAGCCCGTCGTCGCCGAGGCCGACGCCCGGCGCGTGGAGCGCGTGCTGCGCAACCTCGTCGTGAACGCCGTCGAGCACGGTGAGGGCAGGGACGTCGTCGTCAAGCTCGCCGCGGCCGGTGGCGCGGTCGCGGTCGCGGTGCGGGACTACGGCGTCGGGCTCAAGCCGGGCGAGGCGACCCGGGTGTTCAGCCGCTTCTGGCGGGCCGACCCGGCACGCGCGCGTACCACGGGTGGTACGGGTCTGGGGTTGTCCATCGCCCTGGAGGACGCGCGGCTGCACGGTGGCTGGCTTCAGGCGTGGGGCGAGCCGGGCGGCGGTTCGCAGTTCCGGCTGACGCTGCCCAGGACCGCGGACGAGCCGCTGCGGGGCTCGCCGATACCGCTGGAGCCCAAGGACTCGCGGCGCAACCGGGGGCTCGACGACGCCGGGCTGCCGTGTGGCGGCGGGGACGGCGAGAAGCGGGCGACCGTGCCGGCACAGTCGGCGAGCGGGCCGGTGCCGTCGGGGCCGGCGAGGGACCCGATAGCGCCGCGTGCGGCCTCCGCGGTCCCCACGGCCGATCCGACGGCGCTGCCGGGCAACGGCGCGCGCGTGGTGCCCCGGCCCGCCTCGGGCACGCGGCGGCAGGACGAGGCGCAGGCGAGCCCGGAGCGGCCGGTTCGCGACGGCGGGGCGAGCGGCCCGGAGGGCGCGGCCGGCCATGGCGCGGTCAGTGGTTCGTCAGGCGTGGTCGGCAATGGTGTGGTGAATGGTCCGGCTGGTAGTACTCACGGCCACGGTGTGGTGAGTGGTCCGGCGAGTACGGCCGGCAACGGCAGGCCGAGTGGTCCCGCTGGGGCCTCTCAAGACCCGGACGACAGCGGGCCGCGGGACGCGGACAGGCACGACGGATCCGCGGGCCCGGGCCGGGAAACAGAGGCGGAGAGCGCGGACAGGCATGGGGAGGCATCTCGTGGGCGCTGACCGTGGGGGGCGTGGTCGGCGTACGCCCGCGCGCGTGATGGCGTACGCCGCCGGTGGCGTCCTGCTGCTGGCGGGGTGCGCCTCGATGCCGGACAGCGGGGATCTGCGGGGTGTGGAGTCCACGCCGCGCCAGGACACCCAGGTGCGTGTGTTCGCGGTGCCGCCGGGGGAGGACGCACCGCCCTCGGAGATCGTGCAGGGCTTCCTGGAGGCGCTCACCAGCGACGATCCGCACTACAAGACCGCGCGGCAGTACCTGACCGGCGAGGCCGCCAAGACGTGGCAGCCGGAGCGTTCCACCACCGTGCTGACGGAGGGGCCGGGTGCCAAGCCCGAGGTGGGGGGCGGCGGGGAGGACACCGGCGAGATCTCGTACACGCTCACCGGTACCAAGGTGGCCACCGTGGACGCGCAGCAGGCGTACGCGCCGGCCACCGGGGCGTACGGGCGCACCGTGCACCTGACGCAGGACGAGAAGAGCCGGCAGTGGCGGATCGACGCGCTGCCGCAGGGCGTCGTCATGGGCGAGTCGGACTTCCAGCGCAACTACATGTCCGTCAACAAGTACTACTTCGCTTCGAACACCACGGTGGCCGGGGCGGACACCCAGCCCACCACGGTCGCCGACCCCGTGTACGTCCGCCGGCGGGTGGACCCGATGACGCAGGTGGTGCGCTCCGTCCTGAGCGGGCCCACGCGGTGGCTGGGGCCCGTCGTCCGGTCGAGCTTCCCCACCGGCACGGCGCTGCCGAAGAACGCCGGTGCCCTGACGCCCGACGACCGGAACAAGCTGACCGTCCCGCTCAACGACAAGGCCGCGGGCGTCGGCACCAACCGGTGCGAGGAGATGGCGGCACAGCTGCTGTTCACGTTGCAGAGCCTCAGCCCCGCGGTGGAGGAGGTCGAGCTGCGGGTCGGCGGGGCGGAGCTGTGCTCGCTCGCGCAGGGCGCGGCCGATGCCGCCGCCTCCCGGAGCTCGGCGCGCCACCCCGACTACCTGTACTTCGTCGACGCCAAGGACCGGCTGGTGCGGATCCCGGCGGGCAGCAGCGACACCAAGCCGGACCCGGCGCCGGGGGCGCTGGGCGAGGGTGACACGGCACTGCGGTCGGTGGCGGTGTCGCGCGACGAGCACACCGCGGCCGGTGTCAGCCTCGACGGCAAGTCGCTGTACGTGGGGTCGCTGGTCTCGGGCGGCTCGCTGGGCGAGCCGGTACTGCGCAGCCACGGCCGGACCGAGGCCGACCGGCTGACGACTCCCAGCTGGGACGCGCACGACGGCCTGTGGGTGGCCGACCGAGACTCGGACAAGCCCCGGCTGCTCCTGCTGGAGGAGGGCAAGGGTGATCCGCTGGAGGTGCGCGTGCCGCACCTGGACGGGCGGGTCCAGGCTGTGCGGGTGGCCGCCGACGGAGTGCGGATCGCGCTCGTCGTGGAGAAGGGCGGCAAGAAGACCCTGCTCATCGGGCTGATCGAGCGGGAGGGGAAGCCGGGCGAACAGCCGACCGTCAGCGTGGTCGAACTGCGCTCGGCGACGCCGGAGTTGGAGGAGGTCACGGCCATGTCGTGGGCCGGGGACAGCCGGCTCGTGGTGGTCGGGCGTGAGCACGGTGGCGTGGAGCAGATGCGGTACGTCCAGGTCGACGGCTCCACGCCTGACGTTCCGGCGCCCGCGGCCCTGACCGGCGTGAAGGAGGTCACCGCCGCCGAGGACGAGCGGCTGCCGTTGGTGGCGTACTCGGTGGACGGCATCGTCCGGCTGCCGTCGGGCGCGCAGTGGCAGAAGGTGACGGAGGGGACGGCGCCGGTCTATCCGGGGTGAGGTGTGACGCCCCCGTGGCCGGTGCCCGGGGGCGCGTTTTCGGATCGGTCGCTTCTGCCGGGTGTCGCGTCGCTTGTCGCGTCGCGGGTCGCTCCCTGGGCCGCCTCAGGAGTCGCCCCACCGGGCCCCGACGGACTGTCCCACGGGCCGTCCCATCGCGCCGTCACCCGTGTGGGGGGCGAGTGGTTCGCCGGGCGGGGAGTCGTCCACAGGTCGTTGTCCACAGGGGTGGCAGGGCGGGGTCCGGGTGGGCACAGTGGTGGCCATGCGGGGGTGGTGGCAGGACCTCACCGACCTGGTGCTGCCGGCCGAGTGCGGGGGCTGTGGGAGGCCTCGTACGGTGCTCTGTCCGGAGTGCCGTGCGGTGCTGAGCGGAGTCGCGGCACGCCGGGTGCGGCCGGTGCCGGAGCCGCCCGGGCTGCCCGTGGTGCACGCGGCGGCTGGGTACGCGGACGAGGTGCGGGCGGCGCTGCTGGCCCACAAGGAACGGGGCGCCCTGGCGCTCGCCCGTCCGCTCGGGGTGGCCTTGGCGGAAGCCGTGCGGGCGGGACTTCCGGCGGCGTGGTGCGGTTCCTGGGCCGGGTCTGAGAGGGCGTGGTCCGGGGACGTCGGGGCTCCTGTGCTGCTCGTGCCCGTTCCGTCGGGGCGGCGGGCCGTGCGGGCCCGGGGGCATGATCCCGCGCGACGGATCGCGCTCGCGGCGGCGGGAGAGCTGCGGCGGTGCGGGGTTCCGGCCAGGGTGCTCGGCGCGCTGCGGCAGGTTCGGACCGTCGCCGACCAGTCGGGGCTCAACTCCCGGCAGCGGCTGGACAATCTCGCGGGCGCGCTGGCGGTGGTGCCCAAAGGCGCCCGGCTGCTGTCCGGCGGGCCGGTCGTCCTCGTCGACGACCTGATGACCACGGGGGCGTCCTTGGCGGAGGCCGCGCGGGCGGTGCGGGCGGCGGGGCCGGTTTCGAACGCTTCGGGGGCCGGGGCCGTGTACGGGGGTGAGACGTGGGAAAGCAGAGAGGAACAGAACGTCGGAACAAGGCGAGAGAGGACGGGCCGGTGGCCCGGCCGGCAGGGAATGACGGGCGCGGGCGGCGCCGGCGGAGTCGTCGACGTGGTGGGCGCGGCAGTGGTCGCGGCACCACCGGACTCTTTCGAAATAAACCGGAACTGACTGAGATCTTGCGTCGTTGCAGGTAACGAGAGGGCTTATTCACCTGAACGGAGGTACGCCGCAGTAGAGGGTGACGACATCCGTCCAGGCGAGATATGTTCGGTTGAGAGGGAAAGCCGCAGGCCACACCTCTCAAATCCGAATGCCGTGCCGCGGGTTTTTTCTTCATCACTCGCGACGGTGGAGTGGAGATCTCGCCCACGGGGGAGGAGGTGGAAGTCACCGAGTCCGAGGTTCCGGGGCACACCGGGACCTGGTGCAAAAGGGAGACGCTCCGCACCGAAGCGGAGCGATCCGGGAACGGAGTTCTGCGTGGACATCGTCGTCAAGGGCCGCAAGACCGAGGTGCCCGAGCGGTTCCGGAAGCACGTGGCCGAGAAGCTGAAGCTGGAGAAGATCCAGAAGCTCGATGGCAAGGTGATCAGCCTCGACGTCGAGGTGTCCAAGGAGCCGAACCCCAGGCAGGCCGACCGCTGTGACCGAGTGGAGATCACGCTCCGCTCCCGCGGTCCGGTGATCCGGGCGGAGGCAGCGGCGAGCGATCCGTACGCGGCGCTCGACCTGGCGGCGGAAAAGCTGGAAGCCCGGCTGCGCAGGCAACACGACAAGCGGTTCTCGCGCCGTGGCGCGCGCCGGATTTCGGCCGCGGAGGTCGCCGACCACGTCCCGGGTGTGGCGACGCTCAACGGAAACGGCCTGGTGCCGACTCCGGAGGAGGAGCCGGAAGAGGCCGTCCCCACGAAGAAGATCGGCTCGCTGGAAGTGCAGGGTGACGGCCCCATCGTCGTCCGCGAGAAGACCCACGTCGCAGCCCCGATGACCCTCGACCAGGCTCTCTACGAGATGGAACTGGTCGGGCACGACTTCTACCTGTTCGTCGACTCCGAGACCAAGGAACCGAGTGTCGTCTACCGACGGCACGCCTACGACTACGGCGTGATCCACCTCAGGACGGACACCATGGTCACACACGCGCACGCCCCCGAGGCAGGCGGTGCGCTCGGCGGCTGACCATGCCGGGTGACAGCGGAGCGGGTGCCCCTGGAGCGCGTGTGCGCCCCCAGGGGCACCCCCGTGCGACCACTCGACGCCCCGCTCCGTCACCCTGGTGTCGTCCGGGCATGAAATCATGGTTGGCCACGGCCCAACCGGTGGGTCGTTGCTCTGGGTTGGCGATGGCTCAGGACCACAGGCCACAGCCTTCAGGGGGAGGAACGATGGCGGACAGCTTCGGACCGATGCGTGACGAGGATGCCGACGACGGCGTCGTCGGCATGGGCCCGGACACGGACTCTCCACGCAAGGAACCGATCAGAGTCCTTGTGGTCGACGACCACGCCCTGTTCCGCCGTGGCCTGGAGATCGTGCTGGCGGCGGAGGAGGACATCCAGGTCATCGGGGAGGCGGGCGACGGCGCCGAGGCCGTCGAGAAGGCCGCCGACCTGCTGCCCGACATCGTCCTGATGGATGTGCGGATGCCCAAGCGCGGCGGGATCGAGGCGTGCACCTCCATCAAGGAGGTCGCCCCCAGCGCCAAGATCATCATGCTGACGATCAGCGACGAGGAAGCCGATCTCTACGACGCCATCAAGGCGGGCGCGACCGGCTATCTCCTCAAGGAGATCTCGACGGACGAGGTGGCCACCGCCATTCGCGCGGTGGCCGACGGGCAGTCGCAGATCAGCCCGTCCATGGCGTCGAAGCTGCTCACCGAGTTCAAGTCGATGATCCAGCGCACGGACGAACGCCGGCTGGTGCCCGCGCCGCGGCTGACGGACCGTGAACTGGAAGTCCTCAAACTCGTCGCGACGGGGATGAACAACCGCGATATCGCCAAGGAGTTGTTCATCTCCGAGAACACCGTGAAGAACCATGTGCGCAACATCCTGGAGAAGCTTCAGCTGCACTCCAGGATGGAAGCGGTGGTGTATGCGATGCGGGAGAAGATCCTCGAGATCCGGTGATCCGGTCTCCGGTGATCCTTTGATCCGGTGGGGCTCAGGCCAGGATGCGGGCGAGTTCCTTGACGAGGAGTTCGCGCAGGTCCGGTGCGTCGACCCGTTCCACGCGTACGTCCGTGCAGTCCACCCAGGTCGCCGCCTCGGCCAGGGCCTGGGCCACGGCCGGGACCGCCTTCGCGCCGTCGAGCGTGATCTGCTTGGCCACCAGCGTGCGGCCTTCGCGGGCCGGGTCCACGCGGCCGACGAGCCGGCCGCCGGCCAGGACGGGCATCGCGAAGTAGCCGTACACCCGCTTCTGCTTGGGGACGTAGGCCTCCAGGCGGTGGGTGAAGCCGAAGATCCGCTCCGTGCGCGCCCGTTCCCAGATCAGGGAGTCGAAGGGCGAGAGCAGCGTGGTGCGGTGGCGGCCACGCGGGGGTGTCTCCAGGGCCGCGGGGTCGGCCCAGGCCGGCTTGCCCCAGCCCTCGACCGTGACCGGGACGAGGCCTGAGTCGGCGATCACCGCGTCGACCTGCTCGCCCTTGAGGCGGTGGTAGTCGGCGATGTCCGCGCGCGTGCCGACGCCGAGGGACTGGCCCGCCAGGCGGACCAGGCGGCGCACGCACTCGGTGTCGTCCAGTTCGTCGTGCAGCAGGGCGTCCGGGATCGCGCGCTCGGCGAGGTCGTACACGCGCTTCCAGCCGCGGCGCTCCACGCAGACCACCTCGCCGTACATGAGCGCGCGTTCGACGGCGACCTTCGAGCCGGACCAGTCCCACCAGTCGTTCGTCTTCTTCGCGCCGCCCAACTCCGTCGCCGTGAGGGGGCCTTCATCACGGAGCTGCTTGATGACCTCGTCGTAGGCGCCGTCCGGGAGCTCGTGGTTCCAGTGCGGGCGGTTGCGGTAGGCGCGGCGGCGGAAGGCGAAGTGCGGCCACTCCTCGATGGGGAGGATGCAGGCCGCGTGGGACCAGTACTCGAAGGCGTGGGTGTCTTTCCAGTAGGCGTTCTCCACTGTCTTCCGGCCTACCGCGCCCAGGCGGGCGTACGGGACGAGTTCGTGGGAGCGGGCCAGGACCGAGATCGTGTCGAGCTGTATCGCCCCCAGGTGGCGGAGGATGCCGCGGACGCCGGAGCGGCGGTCGGGGGCACCGAGGAAGCCTTGGGCGCGGAGCGCGATTCTGCGGGCCTCGTCTGCGGAGAGCTCTGTTGCGGGGCGCGGGGTGGTCATGGTTTTGCACGATAGGGGGTGGGACTGACAGTGGGACTGGCGGTGGGGCGTGAGCCTGCGGGGTCGGGTGTGGGGTGCTGTGTGTTGGGGCTGGGGCCGGGTGGGTGCGCAGCCCGGCGTAGCGGGGTGCCGCTGCGCCCACTCATGCCGTCCTTTGCGGCACGATTGCCCGCATCTCAGCAGCTCAGCAGCTCAGCAGCTGATCAGCTAAGCGCGCGCCGGCAAGTAAGGGGCCGTCGACGGGAGGCTCAGGTCCGACGGGAGCAAGGAGCCGATCCAGGTGTCGCGGCGTACGCCCTTGTTGTTGGTCGCGGCGCGCAGCGTGCCTTCGATCGTGAAGCCGGCTCGTTCCGCCACCGCGCGGGAGGCGCGGTTGCCCACCTCGGCGCGCCATTCGACGCGGTCGATCGCGGCGTGGACGAAGGCCCAGCGGCAGGCCGTGAGGGCGGCCTCCGTGATGTAGCCGTTGGAGCGGTGCTGCTTGGCGGCCCAGAAGCCGATCTCGCCCACGCCCAGGGCACGCATGGTGATGCCGACCATGCCGGCGAGTTCTCCGGAGTGGAGGAAGACGCCGAAGGTGTACATGGATCCGTCCGCCCAGCCGTCGGGGACCAACTGTTCCGTGAAGGCCTCGGCGTTCTCGCGGAGGTACGGCGAGGGGATCGTGGTCCAGCGCTGGATGTCGGGATCCTGGCAGGCGTCGTACACCGCGTCGGTGTCCTGGGGGCCGACCGTGCGCAGCAGGAGGCGGTCCGTGGTGAGTGTGACGGGGTCCATCGGCCGATTGTGGGGGGCGGCCCTCGAAAAGCACCATCTGTTTGCTGTGGGTGAGGGTGTGATCACGCTTCGCGTAATTCGGGCGGAGGATGCGGCACCATCCGAGGTGCCCGGACGTTGTCCCCTTTGAAGCAGAGTGAAAGCGAAATGAAGCAGCGGACGGTCGCCGTCGCGGCAGGCCCTCCCGGCGCGGTGGGGTCCTCGCATACGATGGCCGTTGCTCAGTAAGTCAAGTGGTAACCGACCGTCCCAGGCCCGACCGGCAAGGAGACCAACCCCCGTGTCCGTCCTCTCGAAGATCATGCGTGCAGGCGAAGGCAAGATCCTGCGCAAGCTGCACCGCATCGCGGACCAGGTCAACTCCATCGAAGAGGACTTCGTCGACCTCTCCGACGCCGAGCTGCGGGCCCTCACCGATGAGTACAAGCAGCGCTACGCGGACGGCGAGACGCTCGACGACCTGCTGCCCGAGGCGTTCGCCACGGTCCGCGAGGCCGCCAAGCGCGTCCTGGGCCAGCGGCACTACGACGTGCAGATGATGGGCGGCGCCGCCCTGCACATGGGGTACGTCGCCGAGATGAAGACCGGTGAGGGCAAGACCCTCGTCGGCACGCTGCCGGCTTATCTGAACGCGTTGTCCGGTGAGGGCGTCCACATCATCACGGTGAACGACTACCTGGCCGAGCGCGACTCCGAGATGATGGGCCGCGTCCACCGCTTCCTGGGCCTGAGCGTCGGCTGCATCCTCGCCAACATGACGCCGGCTCAGCGCCGCGAGCAGTACGCGAGTGACATCACGTACGGCACGAACAACGAGTTCGGCTTCGACTACCTGCGCGACAACATGGCGTGGTCCAAGGACGAGCTCGTCCAGCGCGGCCACAACTTCGCCATCGTCGACGAGGTCGACTCCATCCTCATCGACGAGGCCCGTACGCCGCTGATCATCTCCGGCCCGGCCGACCAGGCCACCAAGTGGTACGGCGACTTCGCCAAGCTGGTCAAGCGCCTCAAGCGCGGCGAGGCCGGCCAGCCGCTCAAGGGCATCGAGGAGACCGGCGACTACGACGTCGACGAGAAGAAGCGCACGGTCGCCATCCACGAGTCCGGTGTCGCCAAGGTCGAGGACTGGCTGGGCATCGACAACCTCTACGAGTCGGTGAACACCCCGCTGGTGGGCTACCTGAACAACGCCATCAAGGCCAAGGAGCTCTTCAAGAAGGACAAGGACTACGTCATCATCGACGACGAGGTCATGATCGTCGACGAGCACACCGGACGTATCCTCGCGGGCCGCCGTTACAACGAGGGCATGCACCAGGCGATCGAGGCGAAGGAAGGGGTGCCGATCAAGGACGAGAACCAGACGCTCGCCACGATCACGCTCCAGAACTTCTTCCGCCTCTACAAGCGCCACGACCACAAGGGCAAGGAACTGCCCGGCCTGTGCGGCATGACCGGTACGGCCATGACCGAGGCCGCCGAGTTCCACCAGATCTACAAGCTCGGCGTGGTGCCGATCCCGACCAACCGGCCGATGGTCCGCAAGGACCAGTCGGACCTGATCTACCGGACCGAGGTCGCCAAGTTCGAGGCGGTCGTCGACGACATCGAGGAGAAGCACCGCAAGGGCCAGCCGATCCTCGTCGGCACCACCTCGGTCGAGAAGTCCGAGTACCTCTCGCAGCAGCTCAGCAAGCGCGGCATCCAGCACGAGGTGCTGAACGCCAAGCAGCACGACCGTGAGGCGCAGATCGTCGCCCAGGCCGGCCGCAAGGGCTCCGTCACGGTGGCCACGAACATGGCCGGCCGTGGTACGGACATCAAGCTCGGCGGCAACCCCGAGGACCTCGCCGAGGCGGAGCTGCGCCAGCGCGGCCTCGACCCCGAGGAGCACATCGAGGAGTGGGCGCAGGCCCTGCCCGAGGCGCTCCAGCGCGCCGAGAAGGCCGTCCAGGCAGAGAAGGAAGAGGTCGAGAAGCTCGGCGGCCTCTACGTGCTGGGCACCGAGCGGCACGAGTCGCGGCGGATCGACAACCAGCTGCGCGGTCGTTCCGGCCGTCAGGGCGACCCCGGCGAGTCCCGCTTCTACCTCTCCCTCGGTGACGACCTGATGCGGCTGTTCAAGGCCCAGATGGTCGAGCGCGTGATGTCGATGGCGAACGTCCCGGACGACGTGCCGATCGAGAACAAGATGGTCACCCGCGCGATCGCCTCCGCCCAGTCGCAGGTCGAGCAGCAGAACTTCGAGACCCGTAAGAACGTCCTGAAGTACGACGAGGTCCTCAACCGACAGCGTGAGGTCATCTACGGCGAGCGGCGTCGCGTCCTGGAGGGCGAGGACCTGCACGAGCAGGTGCAGCACTTCATGGACGACACGATCGACGCGTACGTCCAGGCCGAGACCGCCGAGGGCTTCCCCGAGGACTGGGACCTCGACCGGCTGTGGGGCGCCTTCAAGCAGCTCTACCCGTGCAACGTCACGATCGAGGAGCTGGAGGAGGCGGCCGGCGACCGGGCCGGGCTGACCGCCGAGTTCATCGGCGACTCCATCAAGGACGACATCCACGAGCAGTACGAGGCGCGCGAGGCGCAGCTCGGCTCCGAGATCATGCGTGAGCTGGAGCGCCGGGTCGTGCTGTCGGTCCTCGACCGCAAGTGGCGCGAGCACCTCTACGAGATGGACTACCTCCAGGAGGGCATCGGCCTGCGCGCCATGGCGCAGAAGGACCCGCTGGTCGAGTACCAGCGTGAGGGCTTCGACATGTTCACCGCCATGATGGAGGGCATCAAGGAGGAGTCCGTCGGCTACCTGTTCAACCTGGAGGTCCAGGTCGAGCAGCAGGTCGAGGAGGTCCCGGTCGAGGACACCAAGCCGGTGGCCGACCTGGAGAAGCACGACACGGTGCCGGCGCAGGCCGGTGCCCGCCCGGAGATCCGCGCCAAGGGGCTCGACGCCCCGCAGCGGCGCAACCTCCACTTCTCCGCGCCGACGGTCGACGGTGAGGGCGGCACCATCGAGGGTGACTTCGCCACCGACGACGAGCCGGTGCGTTCCGAGGCCGACGGCCTCACGCGCGCGGAGCGCCGCAAGCAGGCGCGGAGCCGGGGCCGTCGCAAGAAGTGACGGTCGCCGAGGCACCGTAGAGGCTTGAAGGGCCGGACACCCGAGGGTGTCCGGCCCTTCGGTTCGGTGGGATCGGCGGCTCTGCTGCCTACCGCGATGGCTCAGTCGGCCTCCGCGCGGGGCGGGCGGGGGCCGCCGAGTTCCACCGCCGTGCAGCGCCAGCGGAGGTCCTGGCCGAGTTCCAGGCGGAACGCCATGGCGCGCAGTTGGTCGCCGGCGCCGATGCGGGCGAAGGCCTCGATGGCGCCGGGGCGGGGTTCGAAGTAGCCGATGTCGCGGACGACCGGGCGGGTGCCGCGGGTGCGCAGGGGGCCGCGCTCGGCGAGCCAGGTCAGTTCGTCGTAGGCGCGGCCCCGGGTGTGGCGGAGCATCGAGTGGACGGGGCGGTGGCCGCTGAGGACGGCGAGCAGGAGGTCGGCGAAGAGGTCGGTGGGGAGGCGGTGGGGGGCCGGAGCCGGGCGGTGGGGGTGCTGGGCCGGGACGCGCGATGCGGTGGCCAGGGAGGTCGGGACGGGTGTGGTGTTCCGGGTGGCCGGGGCGGTGGTTCCCGTCGCCCTGCGGGGTGCCGTGGGGGTGGCGGAGGGTGTCGGTGGGCGGGTGTCCGTGGGACGGGTGCGGGGGCTCGCGGTGCGGGCGGAGCCCGGGGGTCGGCCGTCGGCTGCCGGGGTGCGGGCGGGGCCTCCGCCGGGCGTGCGGGGTGGGGCGGTGCCGCCGGGTGTGCGGGGAGTGGGGCTCCCGGGGGTGCGCGGGGTGGTGCCGCCGGGGGTGCGTGCGCCGGCGCTGCCGCCGGGGCGGCGCGGGTCGCGGCGGGCTGGTGGGCGGGTGGCCGGGCGCTGCTGTGCCCTCGTCATGACCTTGTACATGGGGGGTCCCCGTTTCGTGGGCCCGGTTGATACCGGGGAGTAACTTCGGGTTGGTGATCTTGTACGGGGCCGGCGGGGGCAGGGGCAAGGAAGCGGACCCCGGGTGGCGGGGGCCGGAAATGTTCACCTATCCGGGTGATGTGGAGGGCGTGAAGCCAGTCGGTGCGGGGGTGGACCGGGTGAATGACGGGCCCGGAGTTGCCGCGTCCGGCGTCACAGGGCGGAACTCGAAAGGGGACGCGCCGCACGTATCCTGAAGGCCCTCCGGAGCCCTCCGACCGCGACAGCGACCACGAAACGACCACGAAAGAAGCGGCCAGCCATGCGTGTCTACGTGCCCCTGACCCTCCCCGGTCTCTCCGAGGCGTACAAGACGGGTGAGCTGGGAGCCGGGCCGTTCGTCGCGTACGCCGTGACGCCCGGGCTGCGCGAGTGGTACCTCTCCGACGACATCGAGGAACTGGAGTACGCGGCGCTGAGCCGGGCCGCCCTGGCCTCGCTGCGGCTGCTGGCCGCCGATCCGGAGGCGCCGCGGCGGCGGGTCGTGGTGGCCCTGGACGTGCCCGACCGGGCCGCGAGCGCGGACCCCGACCGGGGGCTCGACCCTGCGGCGCTGGGGGAGGTGCGGGTCGCCGGCCCCGTCGCGCTGGCCAAGGCGGCGTCCGTGCATGTCGACGCGGCGGACGCGGAGGCGGACGTGACGGCGGCGGCCGAGGCCCTGCCGACGGCGGACGGTGGGGACGACGACGCGCAGTTCGTCGTGGACGGGGCGGAGGACCACGAGCTGCTGTGGTTCGCCACGCAGGAGATTCCGAACCTGGTGGGGCGCGGGAACTGAGCCCCCGGGCGGGTGCTCTCGGGGTTCAGGGGGGCGCGTTGAGTTGCCGTTCTCTTGATTGTCAGTGGGGGCGGGTACGTTTTGGGGCATGGGGAAGCAGACGGGCGCGCACATTGTCTGGGACTGGAACGGGACGCTGTTCCATGACATCGACGCGATCATCGGGGCGACGAACGCGGCGTTCGCCGAGCTGGGGCTGGAGCCGCTGACGCTGGAGAAGTACCGGGAGCTGTACTGCGTACCGGTGCCGAAGTTCTATGAGCGGCTGATCGGGCGGCTGCCGTCGGAGGCCGAGTGGGAGATCATGGACGAGATCTTCCATCGGTACTACGCCGAGCACCGGGTGACGTGCGGGCTGACCGTGGGGGCCGCGGAGCTGTTGGCGGGGTGGCGGTCGGCCGGGCGCAGTCAGTCGATTCTCAGCATGTACGTGCATGAGGAGCTCGTGCCGTTGGTGCGGGGGTTCGGGATCGAGTCGCACTTCATACGCGTGGACGGGCGGACCGGGCCGTCGGGGGGTAGCAAGGCCGAGCACATGGTGCGGCATCTGGGGTCCCTGGGTGGGGTGGATCCGGAGCGCACCGTTGTGATCGGGGATGCGGCGGATGATGCGGTGGCTGCGCGGCATGTGGGGGCTCGGGCCGTGCTGTACACCGGCGGGTCGCACAGTCGGGCGAGTCTGGAGGCGGTCGGGGTGCCGGTGGTGGACACGCTGGAGGAGGCTGTCGCGGAGGCGGAGCGGCTGGCGGCGTAGTCCTGTTCTCGGCGTTGTCCCTGAGGCC
>NZ_WWIQ01000002.1:22968-30567 GCF_009862985.1 Streptomyces sp. SID5464
TGCCGCCCTTAGCGGCACGATTGCCCGCAGCCAGGTGTAGCGGCACTGTGCAGAACGTCAAACTTCCAGGCCGGGTTTTGTACACATACGGCTCATGACGGGCCCCCTGTAATGAGCGATAGCCTTGGTGGCGTGATCAGCGCGATAGTTCGCGGGGACGTCGTCGTCCCTGCCCTGCGCCCGGAGAGCACGGACTACATCCGTGACCGGGCGGCGGTCGCTGGTCTTCGCGGGCGGGACGGGGCTTCGAGGACTCCCGGGACGCCGAGCACCACCCGGACCGAGGCGTCGCAGAGAGCAGCCTCACACCCGTGGAGCAGCTCAAGATTGGCTCAGACACCCCCGCTCATCTCACCTTGCGGCATAGCGTCGGAACAGACCGGATACCCCGTGTCACGGCGTGACGTCGTAAGCGCAGAGGCCGTACTTCCTTCTACGTCACGCAACGGCGCGCGACAGGAGCCAGAGGACAATGCAGACCAAGCTGGACGAAGCCAAGGCCGAGTTGCTCGAGAGGGCCGCCCGGGTAGCTGAGAACAGCCCGGTCGGGGGGCACCTACCGACCGGGTCGACGGGCGAGGAGACCCCAGACGCCCAGGAAGCCCCGGATCGCGAGTCCCTGCTCTCGTTCCTCCAGCGTTACTACCTGCACACGGCCCCGGAGGACCTCACCGACCGCGACCCGGTCGATGTCTTCGGAGCCGCCGTCTCGCACTACCGGCTGGCCGAGAACCGCCCCCAGGGCACGGCCAACGTGCGGGTGCACACCCCCACGGTCGAAGAGAACGGGTGGACGTGCAGCCACTCCGTCGTCGAGGTCGTCACCGACGACATGCCCTTCCTCGTCGACTCCGTCACCAATGAGCTGACGCGGCAGGGGCGCGGGATCCACGTCGTCATCCACCCGCAGTTCGTCGTGCGGCGCGATGTCACCGGCAAGCTCATCGAAGTGCTGCCCACGACCTCGACCGGCTTCGGCGACCTTCCGCACGACGCGCACATCGAGTCCTGGATCCATGTCGAGATCGACCGCGAGACCGACCGGGCCGACCTGAAGCAGATCACCGCCGATTTGCTGCGGGTGCTGTCCGACGCCCGTGAGGCCGTCGAGGACTGGGGCAAGATGCGGGAAGCGGCGACCCGGCTGGCGGAGGGGCTGCCGGACGAGCCCACCCCCGCCGACCTGCCCGGACCCCAGGTCGAGGAGGCCCGCGAGCTGCTGCGCTGGCTGGCCGACGACCACTTCACCTTCCTCGGCTACCGCGAGTACCAGCTGCGCGGGGACGACTCACTGGCCGCCGTGCCCGGCACCGGCCTCGGCATCCTGCGTGCCGACCCGCACCACTCCGACCAGGAGAGCCACCCGGTCAGCCCGTCCTTCGAGCGGCTGCCCGCCGACGCCCGGGCCAAGGCCCGCGAGCACAAGCTGCTCGTCCTGACCAAGGCGAACAGCCGGGCGACCGTGCACCGGCCGTCGTACCTGGACTACATCGGGGTCAAGAAGTTCGACGCCGAGGGCAATGTCGTCGGCGAGCGGCGGTTCCTCGGACTGTTCTCCTCCGCCGCCTACACCGAGTCCGTGCGCCGCGTCCCGGTCATCCGGCGCAAGGTCGAGGAGGTCCTCGAACAGGCCGGGTTCTCGCCCAACAGCCACGACGGACGCGACCTGCTCCAGATCCTGGAGACGTACCCGCGCGACGAGCTGTTCCAGACCCCGGTCGACGAGCTGCGGTCCATCGTCACCTCCGTCCTCTACCTCCAGGAGCGCAGGCGGCTGAGGCTCTACCTGCGCCAGGACGAGTACGGGCGCTACTACTCCGCCCTCGTCTACCTCCCGCGCGACCGCTACACCACGGCCGTCCGCCTGCGGATCATCGAGATCCTCAAGGAGGAACTGGGCGGCATCAGCGTCGACTTCACGGCCTGGAACACCGAGTCGATCCTGTCCCGGCTGCACTTCGTGGTCCGGGTCCCGCAGGGCACCGAGCTGCCCGAGCTGTCCGACGCCGACAAGGAGCGCATCGAGGCCCGGCTGGTGGAGGCCGCCCGCTCCTGGGAGGACGCCTTCTCCGAGGCGCTCAACGCCGAGCTCGGCGAGGAACACGCGGCGGAACTGATGCGCCGGTACGCGCACGCCTTCCCCGAGGGCTACAAGGCCGACCACAACCCGCGCGCCGCGGTCGCCGACCTCGTCCACCTCGAACAGCTGAACGCCGAGGAGGGCAAGGACTTCGCGCTCAGCCTCTACGAGCCGGTGGGCGCCGCCCCCGAGGAGCGCCGCTTCAAGATCTACCGCACGGGCGACGCCATCTCCCTGTCGGCGGTGCTGCCGGTCCTCAACCGGCTCGGCGTCGAGGTCGTCGACGAGCGGCCGTACGAGCTGCGCTGCTCGGACCGGAGCGTGGCCTGGATCTACGACTTCGGCCTGCGCATGCCCCGCTCCCGCAACGGCGGGGACTACCTCGGCGACGACGCCCGCGAGCGGTTCCAGGACGCCTTCGCCGCCACGTGGACCGGCAAGGCGGAGAACGACGGCTTCAACGCCCTGGTGCTGAGCGCCGGACTGACCTGGCGCCAGGCGATGGTGCTGCGGGCGTACGCGAAGTACCTGCGGCAGGCGGCGTCGACGTTCAGCCAGGACTACATGGAGGACACCCTCCGCAACAACGTCCACACCACCCGCCTGCTCGTCTCCCTGTTCGAGGCGCGGATGTCGCCCGACCGGCAGCGCGCGGGGCACGAGATCGTGGACGCGCTGCTGGAGGAGGTCGACGCGGCCCTCGACCAGGTGGCCTCGCTCGACGAGGACCGGATCCTGCGGTCCTTCCTCACGGTCATCAAGGCGACGCTGCGGACCAACTTCTTCCAGGAGGCGGCGGGCGGCAAGCCGCACGACTACGTCTCCATGAAGTTCGACCCGCAGGCCATCCCCGACCTGCCGGCGCCACGCCCGGCGTTCGAGATCTGGGTGTACTCGCCGCGCGTCGAGGGCGTGCACCTGCGCTTCGGCAAGGTCGCGCGCGGCGGCCTGCGCTGGTCCGACCGCCGTGAGGACTTCCGTACGGAGATCCTCGGCCTGGTCAAGGCGCAGATGGTGAAGAACACCGTCATCGTGCCGGTCGGCGCCAAGGGCGGCTTCGTCGCCAAGCAGCTGCCCGACCCGAGCCTCGACCGCGACGCGTGGATGGCCGAGGGCATCGCCAGCTACAAGACGTTCATCTCGGCGCTGCTCGACATCACCGACAACATGGTGGCCGGTGAGGTCGTGCCCCCGGCGGACGTCGTCCGGCACGACGAGGACGACACCTACCTCGTCGTCGCCGCCGACAAGGGCACCGCGACCTTCTCCGATATCGCCAACGAGGTCGCCGAGCAGTACAACTTCTGGCTCGGCGACGCCTTCGCCTCCGGTGGCTCGGCCGGCTACGACCACAAGGGCATGGGCATCACCGCCCGCGGCGCCTGGGAGTCCGTCAAGCGGCACTTCCGGGAGCTGGGCGTGGACACCCAGACCGAGGACTTCACGGTCGTCGGCATCGGCGACATGTCCGGTGACGTGTTCGGCAACGGCATGCTGCTCTCCGAGCACATCCGGCTGGTGGCCGCCTTCGACCACCGGCACATCTTCATCGACCCGAACCCGGACGCCGCCACCTCCTACGCCGAGCGCCGCCGCCTGTTCGAGCTGCCGCGTTCCAGCTGGGAGGACTACGACAAGGAGCTGCTGTCGGCCGGCGGCGGCATCTTCCCGCGCACGGCCAAGGCGATCCCGGTCAACGCGCACATCCGCGAGGCCCTCGGCATCGAGTCCAAGGTCACCAAGCTGACCCCGGCCGACCTGATGAAGGCGATCCTCCAGGCGCCGGTGGACCTGCTCTGGAACGGCGGCATCGGCACGTACGTCAAGTCCTCCGTCGAGTCCAACGCGGACGTCGGCGACAAGGCCAACGACGCCATCCGCGTCGACGGCAAGGACCTGCGCGTCAAGGTCGTCGGCGAGGGCGGCAACCTGGGTCTGACCCAGCTCGGCCGGATCGAGTTCGCGCGGCACGGCGGCCGGATCAACACCGACGCCATCGACAACAGCGCGGGCGTGGACACCTCCGACCACGAGGTGAACATCAAGATCCTGCTCAACGGCCTGGTCGCGGACGGCGACATGACCGTCAAGCAGCGCAACAAGCTGCTCGCCGAGATGACCGACGAGGTCGGCCACCTGGTGCTGCGCAACAACTACGCGCAGAACACGGCGATCGCCAACGCTCTCGCCCAGTCCAAGGACATGCTCCACGCCCAGCAGCGCTTCATGAAGCACCTGGTCAGGGAGGGCCACCTCGACCGGGCGCTGGAGTTCCTGCCCACCGACCGGCAGATCCGCGAGCGGCTCGCCCAGGGGCAGGGCCTGACCAGCCCGGAGACGGCCGTCCTGCTGGCGTACACGAAGATCACGGTCGCCGAGGAGCTGCTGCACACCTCACTGCCCGACGACCCGTACCTGCGGGGCCTGCTGCACTGCTACTTCCCGACCGCGCTGCGCGAGCAGTTCGCCGAGCGCATCGACGGCCACCCGCTGCGCCGTGAGATCACCACGACCGTCCTGGTCAACGACACGGTCAACACCGGCGGTACGACGTACCTGCACCGCCTGCGGGAGGAGACCGGCGCGTCCCTGGAGGAGATCGTCCGGGCCCAGACCGCGGCCCGCGCGATCTTCCGCTCCGCCGAGGTGTGGGACGGGGTGGAGGCGCTCGACAACAAGGTCGAGGCCGACGTCCAGACCCGCATCCGGCTGCACTCGCGGCGCCTCGTGGAGCGCGGCACGCGCTGGCTGCTCAACAACCGGCCGCAGCCGCTCCAGCTCGCCGAGACCGTCGACTTCTTCGCCGACCGGGTCGAGCAGGTCTGGGGGCAGCTGCCGAAGCTGCTGCGCGGCGCGGATCTGGAGTGGTACCAGAAGATCTACGACGAGCTGACGGACGCCGGCGTTCCGGACGAACTCGCCACCCGCGTGGCCGGGTTCTCCTCCGCCTTCCCGACGCTCGACATCGTCTCGGTCGGCGACCGCATGGGCCGGGAGCCGCTGGACGTCGCCGAGGTCTACTACGACCTCGCCGACCGGCTGCGGATCACCCAGCTCATGGACCGCATCATCGAGCTGCCCCGCGCCGACCGCTGGCAGTCCATGGCCCGCGCGGCGATCCGCGAGGACCTGTACGCGGCGCACGCGGCGCTGACCGCCGACGTCCTGGCGGTGGGCAACGGCACCTCGACGCCCGAGCAGCGCTACAAGGCGTGGGAGCAGAAGAACGCGGCGATCCTCGGCCGGGCCCGCACCACACTGGAGGAGATCCAGAGCTCCGAGGCGTTCGACCTCGCGAACCTGTCGGTGGCGATGCGGACGATGAGGACGCTGCTGCGGACGCATTCGTAGCGGAATTCGTAGGACTGCTCGCAGGAGCAGGAGCAGGAGCAGGAGCACGGTTTGCTGGGCGCCCCGGGCCGATTCCGGCCCGGGGCGCTTTCTTCTTGGCGTGTCTTAGGGCGGTTCGAGTGGAGGACTTACCGTTTCCGGCTAAGGCTTGGGGCGTGACAGTGAACCTCTCCGGGGAGCGAGCGGCCGCTCCCACCCCGTCGGTGAAGCGCGTCGTGGTCGAAGTGGTGAACTTCGCGCTGGTCGGCGGGAGCGGCGTCGCGGTGAACTTCCTGGTGTTCAACGTGCTCCTGCACGGGCTGCACCGGGCCGCCATGCCGGCGACCGTCCTGGCCAGCCTGATCGCCATGGGCACCAATTACCTCGGATTCCGGTATTTCACCTACCGCGACAGGGCGTCCCGGACCCGGCGCCAGATCGCGCTGTTCTTCGTCTTCAGCGGAATCGGCGTGGCCATGGAGAGCGGGCTGTTCTACGCCGGATATCACGGGCTCGGCCTGACCGGTCCCTTCGAGTCCAACGCGGTCAAGGCGGCTTCCATCGTGCTGGCCTCCGCCTTCCGCTTCCTCGTCTACCGCACCTGGGTGTTCCAGTCCGATGCGCACCGCGCCTAGACCGGCGGCCCTCGCCGCGCAGGCGGCCGCCGCGGTGGTCGTGCTGCTTCTGGTCCTCGTGATCGTCCGGCTGCCGTGGGCCGGGGACCTCGGCATGCACGCCGCGACCATCCAGCGGCTGCGGCACGACCTCGTCGACCCGGGCAATCCGCTCGTCGACGCGGACACGCCGAGCCCCTACTACTCGCCCTGGATGCTGGTGCTCGGCTGTGTCGCCCGGGTGAGCGGTCTGTCGGTCTTCGTGGTGCTGCGGCTGGGGGCGCTGGCCGGGCTCGCGCTGCTGCTGTCGGGGGTGTGGCGGTACGTGCGGACGCTGAGCGGCCATCGTGCCGCGCCCGCACTGGCCGTACTGAGCCTGCTGTTCCTGTGGGGGACGGCCCTGTTCAACTGGAGCGGCTTCTACGGGCTCAACTCGCTCGCGCTGACGGTGTCGTATCCGAGTGTGTTCGCGCTGGGGCTCGCCTTCCACCTCTGGGCGTGGCTCGGGCGGGCGGTGCGCGGTGACGGTGACGCGGGGTGGGGCGTGTGGCTCGGGCTGGGGGCGCTGTGGGCGGTGATCCTGCTGTGCCATCAGTTCTCTGGGGTGGTGGCCACGCTGGGGGCGATCGCGACGGTGGTCGCCGCGCGGCCGGGCCGGGTGGTGTGGCTCCGGCTCGGCGGTGGACTGGGGCTGGGGCTGGTCGTGCTGTTGCTGTGGCCGTACTACGACTTCTTCGCGCTGTTCGGGGCCGGGGGTGATCTGGAGTCGGTGCACCGGCCGCTGTACGAGGACCTGGTCGGGCGGTACTGGCTGGTGCTGCTCGGGGTGGTGGCGCTGGGGATGCGGTGGTGGCGGGACCGGTGGGATCCGCTGGTGCTGTTCTTCGTGCTGGGGGTCGTTGTCGTGGCGGCGGGTGGGGTGAGCGGGCACTGGTCGTGGGGGCGGGCGTTGCCGGCGGCGTTGATTCCGGCGCAGGTGGCGGTGGCGGTTGAGGTGGGGGAAGCCGGGCGGCGGGGGGCCCGGGTGGGGTGGGCGTGCGTGCTGGGGGTGGCGTTGGCGGTGGGGGCTTGGACACAGGTGGGGACGGTCGGGTACGTGGTGAAGCGGGGGGATCTGCCGGAGGTCGTCGCGGAGAAGTACCGGCGGCCGTGGACGGGGTACTACTGGATGACGCCGTGGGTGAAGTACGGGGATGTGGTGATGGCTCGGGAGGGGCGGCCGGCTCGGCAGATCCCCGCGTACGGGGCGTACACCGTGGCGCCTGGGTATCCCGACTTTTTCCTGGCGGGGGAGGGGCGGCGGGAAGCGGCTGTGCGGCGGTATTTCGCGGAGGGGACGTCGGGGAGGGAGCGGGGGGAGATTCTGCGGGAGTACGGGGTGCGGTGGGTTGTGGATACGGGGGGCGACGGCGGGCGTGATGCGGGGGCGCGGCTGCGGGAGGTGACTCGGGGACCGGAGGGGCAGGTGCTGTACGCCGTGGTGCGGTGACTGGTGCTCGGGGTTGGTGCTCTGCGTTGGTGCTGGGGCCGGGTGGGTCCGCAGCCCGGCGGAGCGGGGTGCCGCTGCGCCCACCC
>NZ_WWIQ01000002.1:30831-158793 GCF_009862985.1 Streptomyces sp. SID5464
GACTGCCCGCAGCTCACGGGACGGGGCCTGCAGCTCCGTTACTTCAGGGCGCTTGCCACCAAGTGTGCTGCCCTCTTCACCCGGGGCCTTGCCACCCGTCGCGCCACCGGGCCGATCAGCCTCGCCGTCAGGCCCACCGGTTCCCAGCGGACCTGCAAGCGGCCCGGGCCGTGGCCCTCTGGTTCGAGGGTCAGGCGGTGGTGGGGGACCCGGGTCGTCAACGTCGGGAATGCCAGGGGCGCCAGGAGCAGGCCCGTGTGGGTCAAGCCCTGGTGCTGCAGGCGCAGCAAGGGGTGCCGGACTCCGGCGAAGCCCTGGAAGGGGAGGGGTGCCGCTGCCAGGTCCAGGTGGACGTGGCCCTCGAAGATCCCGGGGCGGACGGGGGAGAGGCGGAACGGGACGCTGAGACGGCGCCGGCCCGGGGCGATGAGGAGGGTCGCGCGTTGGGGGCCGACGGGGAGGCGCAGGGCCGGGTCGTACGTGCGGACGGTGAGGTCGACCGAGGCGCCCGGGCCCCGGGTGATCTCCGTGATCTCGTGGCGGAACTGGGCGCTCGGGAAGGGGCGCGTCTCCAGGTCCAGGTCGGTGATGTCGAGTTCGCGGCGGGCCCGTTCGGTCGAGGGGACCCGGTCGCCCCAGTAGGTGCGGCCCTGTTCGTCCGCCGTCACCTGCCTCGGGGCCACGCCGTGGCCCAGGCCCCGGGCCGCCAGCCCGGCCTCCGGCAGGCGGCGGTCGCGGACCAGCTGGAGGACCACTCGCTCGGCGCGGGGGAGCCGGGCGAACGCGCCCGGCGTGAGCGTGTCCAGGTACGGCGTGACGATGTCCGCGGATGAGGACAGCCACTCCTCGTCCCGGTAGGGCAGGTCACCGGCGTACATCCGGAAGTCGTGCTTGAGGAACTTGTGGTCCTTGTCCTCCCGCAGCGACTCGTGCCCGCTCTCGGCCAGGAACGTGTCGATGAGGTGCTGGACATGGATGCGGTCGCGCACGTTGGCGAGTTTGTGCCGCTGGTTGGATATCGAGGCCGCCTCCGAGGCCGCGAAGGGTGCCACGTACCAGCGGTAGACCGGCTCCGGGATGATCGTGAACGCCTTGGCCAGGCAGTACGCCTGCGCCGAGAACAGCTGGTCCTCGTAGTGGATGCCCTCCGGGAAGCGCAGGCCGTGCCGGTCGAGGAAGGCGCGGGCGTACATCTTGCTGGTGGAGAGGTGCTCGAAGAGCAGACGCGGGTCGGCCTCGATGCCGTCGAGGGTGCGGCGCTCGGCGACCAGGTGCGGCATCCACGTCGAGCGGCGGCCGTTGTCGACCCGGACGCGCTGCACCGCGCCCATCGCGAAGTCGATCTCGCGTTCGCGGTGCGCGGCGAGGAGCAGTGCGACGGCGTCCTCGGGGAGTTCGTCGTCGCTGTCGAGGAACATCAGGTACGGCGCCCGGGCGATCTCCAGGGCGCGGTTGCGCGGTGCGCTGCAACCGCCGCTGTTCCGCTCCAGGCGGAGGTGGCGGATGCGGGGGTCCTCGGCCGCCAGACGCCGTGCGACCTCCGGGGTCTCGTCCGTCGAGTGGTCGTCACTGATGACGATCTCCACGTTCGCGTGGGTCTGCCGGCGGACCGAGTCGACCGCGCGGGTGAGGCGTTCGGCGTCGTTGTAGACGATGACCGTCACGGTGACGTCGGGGGTGCTCATGCGGTCGCCTCCTGCGGGGTCGGAGCCGGGGTGCGTTCCTCGATCGGCAGCACCGGCGGCAGGGACCGCTCGTCCTGGCCGAGGAAGACCCGGCGGACGACGCGTTCGGCGGCGCGTCCGTCGTCGTACTCGCAGAACCGGCGCCGGAAGACGGCCCGGGCCTTCGCCGCGCCCTCGTCGCGCCAGGCCTCGGTGGTGAGGATCTCCGTCAACTGCTCCTGGGTGCGGGCGACGGGGCCCGGGGCCTCGGCCATCAGGTCGAAGTAGACGCCGCGGGTGGTGCGGTACGTCTCCCAGTCGTCGGCGTGGATGACGATCGGCCGGTCGAGGTTGGCGTAGTCGAACATGATCGAGGAGTAGTCCGTGACCAGGGCGTCCGCCGCCAGGCACAGCTCCTCCACCGGGTCGTAGGAGGAGACGTCGATGATCCGGCCGGTGCGGCGCAGGTTGGTGAGCGGGGAGGCGGCGCCGCCGTAGAAGTAGTGGCCGCGGACGAGGAGGACCGTGTCCTCGCCGAGGCGGTCGGCGAGGGCGGCGAGGTCCAGGCGCGGCGTCCAGCCGGCCTCGTAGTCGCGGTGGGTGGGCGCGTAGAGCACGGCGCGGCGGCCCGGCGCGATGCCGAGCCTGTCCCGGACGGCGCGGATGTCCTCGGAGCCGGCCGTGTAGTAGACGTCGTTGCGCGGATAGCCGTGGTCGAGGGAGACGTAGTGCGACGGGTACGCGCGCTCCCACATGCGGGTGGTGTGGCTGTTGGCGGAGACGCTGTAGTCCCACTTGTCGATGCGCTCCAGCAGCGCCTGGAAGTCCAGGCCCTGGGCGGCGGCCGGGTACGCCATCTGGTCGATGCCCATCCGCTTCAGGGGCGTGCCGTGGTGGGTCTGGAGGTGGATGGCGTCGGGGCGTTTGACCACCGCGTTGGGGAAGTTGACGTTGTTGACGAGGTACTTGGCGGTCGCCAGCACCTCCCAGTAGCGGCGGCTGCCGGGCACGACATGGTCGGTGCCGGGCGGCAGGAGGGCCGCGTTCTCCCCGGTCACCACCCACACCGGGTGGATCTGCGGGGCGAGTTCGGCGAGCTTCGCGGCGATCGCGGCGGGGTTGCAGGCGACGCCGCGGTTCCAGTACGCGGAGAACACCGCCAGGTGGGGATTGACGGGGCGGCCGAGCGCCCTGCGGTACTGGTGGTCGCGGAGCTTGGCGCCGGCCTGCCGCTTCCGGGCCCGTACGGCCGACTTGGCGGTGCGGCGGGTGCGGTTGACGGCCTGGAAGGCCCGGTACCTGCCGTAGGCGCCCTCTTCGAGCAGGGAGCGGCGGACGCCTTCCAGACCGGCCGGGCGCCGGTAGCCATCGGGGCGGCGGCGCAGGGCCGCCAGGGACGCCCGGCGGAAGAACTCCCGCGCGACCTCCTCCGGCATGTCCCCGCGCGCGAAGGTGCGCAGGCAGTCGCGGACCATGACGTCGTAGAGCACGGCGTGGGCGGCGCGGCGCTCCCGGGTCAGGTCGAGGAGCGACTCGTAGCGCTCGACGAGGCCGTAGCGCTGCTGGGGAGTGACCGGGGGCAGGCTCGCGGGGCGCAGCCGGCGGTCCTCGTAGGCGATGTGCGGGAGGCAGGCGACACGGTCGGCGAGCAGCAGGGCGGCCAGGGCGGCGTACGGCTCGTCGTCGGTGGTGAGCCGCTGCTCGTGCGCCCGCCAGAAGTCCGTGCGCAGCACGCGCGTGCCGAGCAGCGGGGTCAGGCGCAGCAGGGGCGCGCAGTCGTCGAGGGCGACGTCGGCACGGCCCGCCCCGGCCAGCAGGGATCCGTCCCGGGAGGGCATGCCGGAGGTGTGCCAGGTGCTGCGGACGTGGTCGAGGAGCAGGACGTCCACTTCGCCGGGCAGCTCGGCCACCCGCTCGGCGACCGTGCGCGGGGCGCCGGCGGGCAGGCCGTCCTTGGCGTGGACGAAGTGCAGCCAGCGCCCGGAGGCCCGCGCCGCGCCCGCCGCCCGGGCCGCGGCGTCACCCGTGCCCTCCGGCAGCGGGACCACGTCGACCGGACCGCCGTCCGCGGCGTGCCGGTCGGCCGTCTCCCGGGCCCAGTCGCCGACCGCGGCCACGATCAGCTCGGCGTCCGGCAGCGGATGGGCGGCGAGGGAGTCGAGGAGCTCCGTCAGATGATCCTGAACGTTCGGCCCGTGGACGATGACGCTGAGCTCGGCCATCACCAGGACTCCTTCATCTCGTCGCGTTCACGCCGCGCCGGACGCACCGTATTCGGTCATGGTGCCATCTTTGTGACAAAAGGGCCGACCGGGGTGCGCCTCACGAGGGAACGGGCACCTCGGGCTTCGGCTTGGCCTTGGGGGACTTGTCGCCGGTGAACGACTCGTACTCCTTCAGGACGTCCTCCGTCGGCCCGTCCATGCGCAGTTCCCCGCGCTCCAGCCACAGCACGCGGTCGCAGGTGTCGCGGATCGACTTGTTGTTGTGGCTGACCAGGAACACCGTCCCGGCGTGCTTGCGCAGCTCGCGGATGCGGTCCTCGGAGCGCTTCTGGAAGGAGCGGTCGCCGGTGGCCAGCGCCTCGTCGATCAGCAGGACGTCGTGGTCCTTGGCGGCGGCGATGGAGAACCGCAGCCGCGCCGCCATGCCGGAGGAGTACGTGCGCATCGGCAGCGTGATGAAGTCGCCCTTCTCGTTGATGCCCGAGAAGTCGACGATCTCCTGGTAGCGGTCCCTGACCTGCTCGCGGGACATGCCCATGGCCAGGCCGCCGAGGTACACGTTGCGCTCGCCGGTCAGGTCGTTCATCAGGGCCGCGTTGACGCCGAGCAGGGAGGGCTGGCCGTCGGTGTAGATCCGGCCGTTCTCCACGGGGAGGAGCCCGGCGACGGCCTTCAGCAGGGTCGACTTGCCGGAACCGTTGGTGCCGATCAGGCCGATCGCCTCGCCCCGGTACGCGACGAAGGACACGTTCTTCACGGCGTGCACCCGGCGCACGCCCGACGCCTTCTCCGTCTGCTTGCGGCGCACGATGCGGTTGAGGGCCGCCGTCGCGGAGCCGCGCCCGGCGCCGGTGCCGTTGACGCGGTAGACGATGTCCACGCCGTCGGCGACGACGGTGGGGATCCTGTCGTTGGTGAGGTCAGCCACGGCCGTACGTCTCCTCAGCCTTCCAGAAGTAGATGAAGCCGCCGACGCCGGCGACCAGCGCCCAGCCGGCGGCGAGCGCCCACACATGGGCCGGGAGCTGGCTCGCGTGGAAGCTGTCGATGAGGGCGAAGCGCATCAGGTCGATGTAGACGGCGGCCGGGTTGGCCGCCAGCGCCACGGTCACCACGTGCGGGAGGCTGTCCTTCTGCGCCAGCTTGTCGATGCTCCACATGACGCCCGAGACGTACATCCAGGTGCGCAGCACGAACGGCATCAGCTGCGCGATGTCCGGTGTCTTGGCGCCCATCCGGGCCATGACCATGGAGACGCCCGCGTTGAAAGTGAACTGCAGGAACAGCGCCGGCACCGCCAGCAGCCAGGACACGCGGACCGGCACGCCGAAGCAGAGCAGGATGACGACCAGGGCGCCCATGGAGAACAGCAGCTGCTGGAGCTGCTGGAGACAGAACGACAGGGGCAGCGCGGCGCGCGGGAAGTGCAGGGCGCGCACCAGGCCGAGGTTGCCGGAGATGGCGCGGGTGCCCGCCATGATCGAGCTCTGCGTGAACGTCCAGATGAACACGCCCGTGACCAGGAACGGGATGTAGTCCGGCACGCCGTGCTTGGTGCCGAGCAGCACGCCGAAGATGAAGTAGTAGACCGCCGCGTTCAGCAGCGGGGTCATCACCTGCCAGACCTGGCCGAGCTTCGCCTGGCTGTACTGGGCGGTGAGCTTGGCGGTGGCGAACGCGGTGATGAAGTGGCGGCGGGCCCACAGCTGGCGGACGTACTCGGGCAGGGAGGGGCGGGCGCCGCTGACGGAGAGGCCGTGGCGGGCGGCGAGGGCCGCGAGGTCGTCGTCGGCGGGGGCCGGTGCTTGGGGCGGTGTGTGGAGGACCTGGCTCACATCCGCTGCTTTCGTTCGGGGGGTGTGGGACCTATGGAGTCGTGAAGAGCGGTGCCGTGGGGCGGTTCTTACCGGACTCTTCATGGCTTCTTACGTCGGGACGGGACCGTATCGTCGCAACGCGAGCGTATGCCGTCCGAGCGTCGGAACGCAACCGTTTCGTCGTGACGCCCTATGCTGTCGGCATGACGACGAAGCCCGACGAGCCCCAGCAGCCCCCGCGCCGCCGGGCCCCCGCGGGGGCCGCCGTACTGCGGGAGGACGTGACGGAAGCCATCCGGGCAGCCGTCTTCGAGGAGCTCGCGGCCGTCGGCTACGCGCGGATGTCCATCGAGGGGATCGCCCGCCGGGCGGGGGTGGGGAAGACGGCGGTGTACCGCCGCTGGCGCTCCAAGCTGCACCTGGTCCTCGACATCGTCTCGGCACTCGCCGTGCAGGGCCTGCCGGCGCCGGACACCGGCTCCCTGGAGGGCGACCTGCGGCTGCTGTACGAGGTGACGTCCCGCGCCCTGCGCCACCCCGTCGCCTCGCAGATCATCCCCGACCTCCAGGCCGAGGCGGCCCGCAACCCGGACATCGCCGAGGCCCTCCAGAAGGCGCTGCGCGAGGGCCAGCACGGCGTGGCGACCGGAATCGTCACGGCGGCCGAAGCCCGCGGTGAAGTCCGCCCGGGCCTCGACCACGACCTCGCCCTCGACCTGATCTCCGGCCCGCTCTACTGGCGCTCGGTGGTGATCCGCAGCCCGAAGCTGCCCAAGGGGTATCTGGGGGCGCTGGCCCGGGCCACGGCGGGGGCGCTGAAGGCGTTGTAGGGGCGTTCTTGCCGGGTGCGGAGGGTCAGCCCCGGGCCGCCTCCGGATGCAGGCGTACCCAGCCCTCCCACGCCGACGTGATCATGTCCTGGACGTCGTGCCGGGCCTTCCAGCCCAGCTCGGCGGCGGCGCGGTCGGCCGAGGCGACGACGCGGGCCGGGTCGCCCGGGCGGCGGGGCGTGACCGTGGGCGGCCGGTCGTAGCCGGTCACCGCGTTGATGCGGTCGATCATCTCGCGGACGGAGACGCCCTCGCCCCGGCCGATGTTGAGCGTGAGGTCGCGGCCGGGGGCGGAGCGCAGGACCCGGGCAGCGGCGACATGGGCCTCGGCCAGGTCCACGACGTGGATGTAGTCGCGTACGCAGGTGCCGTCCGGGGTCGGATAGTCGTCGCCGAAGACGCGCGGCGGCGCGTCCTCCGTGAGCTTCTCGAAGACCATGGGGACCAGATTGAACACGCCGACGTCCGCGAGCTCCGGGCTCGCCGCGCCGGCCACGTTGAAGTAGCGCAGGGACGCGGTCGACAGCCCGGTCGCCCGGCCCGTCGCGCGGACCAGCCACTCACCCGCCAGCTTCGTCTCGCCGTACGGCGACATGGGCACGCACGGGGTCTCCTCGGTGACCAGGTCCACGTCGGGCATGCCGTAGACCGCCGCCGAGGACGAGAAGACGAAGGACCGCACCTTCGCGGCCGTCACCGCCTCCAGCAGGACCCGCAGGCCCTCGACGTTCTCCCGGTAGTAGTGCAGCGGCTGCTCGACCGACTCGCCCACCTGCTTCTTCGCCGCGAGGTGGACCACGCCCGTGACCGAGTGGTCCGCGAGGACGCGCGCGAGCCGTTCGGCGTCCAGGGTCGAGCCCACCACCAGCGGCACCCCGTCGGGCACCCGCTCGGCGATTCCGGTGGACAGGTCGTCGTACACCACCGCCTGCTCCCCCGCCGCGGTCATCGCCCGTACGACGTGCGCTCCGATGTAGCCGGCGCCGCCGGTGATCAACCAGGTCATGTGCGGCTGTCCCCTCGTCAGTTGGCCCATGGTGGTGGTGCTCTGTGCGGATACGTCGTCGTGCTCTCAGTGAAGCAGGCGACGCAGCCTTCCGCGTGCGACGGACAGCACACCGCGTACGCCGGGCGCCACGCGCAGCGCCAGCGCGCCCGAGTGGGTGGCGTACGGCTGTACGAGTACCACGCCGTGCCGGGCGCTCGGGACGGCGCTGCGGCGCAGCAGACCGGCGCCCGTGAGGGCGTGCGCCGTGACCTCGCGACTCACGCCGTCGCGGAAGCGGATCCGAAGGCGCAGGTCCCAAGTGCCCACGCCGGGCGCGGCCAGCGCGGCCAGGGCCACGGTCGTCTCCGCAGACCAGCCGCCGGCCGACGGCACCAGCACGGCCGTACGGCGGACCACCTCGTCCCCGTCGTCCCGGTGCCGCCATTCCACCTCCACCGCCTCCGGGCCCGCCTGCGCCAGCCGGCCGTACAGCTCGTGCAGGCGCAGCCGGAGCCGGGCGCCCCGCGCGCGTGGCCGCAGGTCCGCGTCGACGGCGAGGGGCAGCACGTGCACGGGCCGGGTGAGCAGGGGCTCCAGGGAGACCTGCGGGAGGTCTACCGACCAGACGGGCGTGCCGTCCGCGGCCCGGGCGTACGGCGGGTACAACCGGGCCGGGCGGGCCGCCAGCTCCCGCAGCCGGGGCAGGTCGCGCGGCTCCTGGGACGCCAGGACGACCCGCCCCACCAGCCGGCCGGGAGCGGCCGGGTTGCGGGCCCAGTCGTCCGCGTCGTACTCGGCGAGATGCGCCCGCGTGAGCTCCCACCACGCGCGCTGGTAGGCGGCGTCGCGCAACCCCAGTTCCCGCAGGTACATCCGCAGATCGTGGTCGAGGAACTTGGCGCGCGCGACCCGGGCGAGTTCCTTCTGCCCGGCGCCCAGCAGGACCTCGTACGCCTGCCGGCACGCCTCGGTGCGGGCCCGCCAGTTCTCGACGCCGGCCCGGTCCAGCGAGATCGACAGCCGCTCGGCGGACCGGCGCACGTGCCAGACGTACACCCGGTCCGGGACCAGGGCGATGCGCGGGGCCGCGGCCAGCACGCGCGCGGCGAAGACGACGTCCTCGTACGGGAAGCGGCCCTCGGGGAAGCGGATGCGGTGCTCGCGCAGGAAGCCGGTGCGGTAGAGCTTGTTGACGCAGAGCGTGTCGTGGACCAGGAGCGGGCGCTGCGCGGGGTGCGGTACCACGGCGTGCAGCGCGTACAGGCGCGCCTGCCAGGGCACTTCGCGCCCCGACGGCAGTTCCCGGCGTACGCACAGGCCGCTCGCCACCTCAGCGTGCGTGCCCGTCGCCGCGTCGAGCAGCGCGTCGACCGCGCCGGGCGGCAGGACGTCGTCGCTGTCCAGGAACATCACGTACGGCGACGTCACCGCGTCGAGCCCGGTGTTGCGCGGGGTGCCGCAGCCGCCGCTGTTGGCCCGGCGGCGGATGACCTTCAGACGGGGCTCCGACGCGGCGAGCCGGTCGAGCAGGTCGGCGCTGCCGTCCGTCGAGCAGTCGTCGACGGCCACGACCTCGCGCACGGCCGGCCCCTGGGCGAGCGCCGAGCGCACGGCGTCCGTCACATGGGCGGCGTCGTCGTAGCCGATGACCACGACGGCGACCTGGGGGAGAGGCCTCCCGGGGTTCTGTACGGCATTCATCACGGCGGATCGTAAGCCGGGCGAATGACATGAAAGTGGTAACACACCATCAAGGGTCACCAAAACCTGTGCAACAGCACAGAATCGGGCCGTGACGATCGGACAGTCGAGGGGGAGCGGCCGGTTGGGTACGGGCGTGGTGCCCGTGGCGGTTCCCATGGCGGTGATGCCGGGGATCGGACTGTGGGGCCTGGACCGCGGTGGCATGTGGGGTGACGAGAGCGTCACCTTCCAGGTCGCGCAGCGCACGGTGCCGCAGATCTGGCGGCTGCTGCACGACGTGGACGCGGTGCACGGCCTGTACTACCTGTTCATGCACGCCGTCCTCACCGTCCACCCGAGCGAGGTCGTGCTGCGCCTGCCGTCGGTGTGCGCGGCGACGGCGACCGCCGGCCTGGTCGCGGCCCTCGGCGTCCGGCTGGCCGGGCCGAGGGTCGGCCTGTGGGCCGGTCTCCTCTACGCGATCACGCCGATGACCGGCCACTACGCCCAGGAGGGACGGTCGTACGCGCTCGTCGCGGCGGGTGTGGCGGGGGCGACGCTGCTGTTGCTCAGGGCGGTGGAGGCGGCGACCGCCCGGGCCTGGTGGCCGTACGGGACCGTCGTCGCCCTGACCTGTCTGCTGCACGAGCTGGCGGTGCCGGTGCTCTGCGCGCACGCGCTGACGCTTGCCCTGCTGCGGGTGCCGAGGGAGGTGTGGTCGGGGTGGGGGCGTGCGGCCGGGGCGGCGGTGCTGGTCATGCTGCCGCTGGTGTGGGTGTCGCAGGGGCAGTCCGGGCAGGTGGCGTGGCTGGTGACGCCCGGGTGGGACAGGGCCGAGAGGCTGGTGCGGAACTTCTCTCCCGGCCCGGCCGGGGTGGCCTTCTGGGGGGCGCTGCTGCTGATGGCCGTCGGGCTCCGGGCGCGGCGACTGACGGCGGTCGCGCTCCCGCTGCTGGTCGTGCCGCCGGGGATCCTGATGACCGTGTCGCAGGTGCGGCCGCTCTTCCACGACCGGTACGTGCTCTACTCCCTGGCGGGAGCGTCCCTGCTGGTGGCCGCCGGGGCCGGGCGGGTGGCCGGAGCGCTGGGGCGGGTGCGGTTCGACGGGCGGCGGGTGCGGGTCGGTGGCCGGCGGGTGCGGGCCGTGCTGGGCGTCGCCGGCGTCCTCGCCCTGATCGGCACCTTCCTCCACCAGCTCCCCGTCCACCGTCAGGACCGGTCCGCCGCCCACCGCCCGGACAACCTCGCCGCCGTCTCCGCACTCGCCCTCCGCCGGCTGCGCCCCGGCGACCCGGTGCTGTTCGTGCCGTCCGTCGGGAGGCTCGCCGCGCTGGCCTACCCGAAGGGGTTCCGACAGGTCCGGGACATCGCGCTGCGGGAGTCGGCGCCCCGGTCCGGGACGCTGTGGGGCCGGGAGGCGACCCCCGGGCAGCTGCGGCACAGGCTCTCCTCGGTGGACCGCGTCTGGGTCGTCGCCGAGGCGTACGCGCTGGACCCGGGCTGGTCTCCACGCGATCCGGTCGAGCGCGCGAAACTGGCCGTCCTGGCGGAGGAGTTCACCGTCCGGGAGGAACACGCCCGGGACGGGGTGGTCCTGCGCCTTCATGTCCGGCGGGAGGCCGCGGAGGTGCCGCCGAGCGTGTCCCATGTGCCGCCCGGCTCCGCTACGACCGCTCGTCTGCCCGCGAACCACCCCGCGGCTCCGCGAGCGCGGCCGCGTCCAGGGCCGTGGTGAGCTCGTCGAGGCGGGCGCGCAGGGCGCGCACCTCGTCGGGGCCGAACCCGGTCGAGGCGGCGATCCGGCGCGGCACCTGAAGCGCCCGCCGCCGCAGCGCGGTGCCCTCCTCGGTCAGCCGCACCTCCACCGACCGCTCGTCCCGCGTGCTGCGCTCCCGGCGCACGAGCCCCGCCGCCTCCAGCCGCTTCAGCAGCGGCGACAGCGTGCCGGAGTCCAGGCGCAGATGCTCCCCGAGCTTCTTGACGGGCAGCTCGCCGTGCTCCCACAGCACCAGCATCACCAGGTACTGCGGGTACGTGAGCCCGAGGTCCTTGAGGAGCACGCGGTAGACGCCGTTGAAGGCGCGGGATGCCGCGTGCAGGGAGAAGCAGATCTGCTGGTCCAGGCGGAGCCAGTCGTCGTCCGGCGTGTTCATGCTCCCAGGGTAGCTCGTGCCCGCCATTCAATTGCGTACAACTTAATTGTGTGCTCTAATTCCGGGTGTCAGGCGGCCCGGAAGCGGGCCGCCGAACGTTGACGTGTGAGAGGGAAGGACTTCCATGGACGCGCTCTACACCGCTGTCGCCACCGCCACCCACGGCCGCGAGGGCCGCGCCGTCAGCTCCGACGGCGTGCTGGACCTCGCGCTGGGCATGCCCCAGGCGCTGGGCGGCAACGGCCAGGGCACCAACCCCGAGCAGCTCTTCGCCGCCGGGTACGCCGCCTGCTTCGGCAGCGCGCTCGGCCTCGTCGGTCGCCAGGCCAAGGTCGACGTCAGCGACGCCGCCGTGACCGCCGAGGTCTCCATAGGCAAGCAGGGCGAGGGCTTCGGGCTCGCCGTCACCCTCCGCGTGGAGCTCCCCGACAGCGTGGACGAGGCGACCGGCCGCAAGCTGGTCGAGCAGGCCCACCAGGTCTGCCCGTACTCCAACGCCACCCGCGGCAACATCGAGGTCGACCTCGTCATCGAGTAGCCACCGGCACCTCAGCCCCCGACCCGCGCCAGCACCTCCCCCGTCCGTCTGCTCCACGCCACCACCACGGCCTCCTCGGGCACCGGGTGCCAGCGCGTCAGCAGCAGCCAGCGCACGTGGTAGCGGCGGACGACGGCGGCACGCTCGGCGCGGGTCGAATCCGGGGCCAGATAGGCGCGGACGTCGGCCGCCCGGCGTTTGCGTTCCCGTTCGTCCAGGGCCGGGTCGGGCCAGATGGGCGCGGCGAGGTTCGGCCCGTACCCGGCGATGGAGTGGCCGGCCAGATACCCGTCGGTGATCACCACCTCGCCCGGCCCGATGTGCCGAGCCGCCCAGTCGTACGACGGCCAGCGCGTCGGCTGCGTGAACCCCACCGGGTCGACCGAGCGCGGCACGACCGCCCCGGCGTGCACGGTGACGAACCCGACGCACACCCCGGCAGCCGCCACCCCGCCCAGCACCCTCCTGGCCCACCGCCACGGCCGGGGCGCCGCCAGCTCCACCGCCAGCGCGAACTGCAGCGGCACCAGCACGGCCCACAGGGCCCTGGCGTACGTGTAGTGCCCGCTCACCCAGCCGTACGCCACCAGCAGGCACTCCGCCAGGAACATCAGCACCAGCGGGTCCCGCACCGATCCGCGGGCCCGCGCCCACAGGGCGGGCAGGCCCAGCAGCGCCAGCCAGGAGTTGGCGAACATCCGCTCGTACAGCTGCCGGTGCATCGCGTCCATGCCGGTGTCGCCCACCAGCGCCAGGACGTCGTAGTACGGCCAGGACACGGCGACCGCCGCGCCGGCCGCACCGGCGAGGGTCCAGCGCGCCACGACCGGCCGGCGCCACCCCCGCTGCCGCGACGCCACGATCGCCACCGCCCCGACCAGCGCCGAGGCCGCCGTGACGGGGTGGGTGAGCAGGATCAGCCCGTACAGGACGCCGATCCCGGCGTACCCCCACCAGCCGCCGAGCCCGCTCGGGCCGACGAACCGCACGGAGGGGGCGTCGTCCCGCGCGCGCACGCAGGTCCAGGCCCACGCCCAGAACGTCAGCCCGATCGCGATCGCGGACGGATACCCCAGGTTCGTCGTCATCGACATCAGCCCGAGGTAGCCGCTCCACAGGATCCGCGCGGTGCCCCACAGCAGCGTCATGAACAGCAGCGCCAGGACCGGCGCCCACGGGCGCGGGGTGAGGGCCCGGACGAAACGGCCGATCCCCGTCAGCAGCACCAGCAGATGCACCGGCCCGGCGAGCTTCACGACCGCCCAGCCGGACAGCCCCGTCAGCCGCGCCAGGACGCCCTGGGCGACGGCGTAGGGCCCGTAGTACGGGCTGTTCTCACCCGGCAGATCGGCCATGGTGTGGGCCGGATGGAGCAGATCGGCCTTGAGACGCTCGACGACCGCCGCGTGCTGACCCGCGTCGCAGCACAGCGGGACGCGCCAGTACGCCAGCGTCATCACCAGCCAGAACAGGGCGCCGAAGAACTGGTACGGGGTCGGCCGCCCCACGCGGCCGCCGCGCAGCGCCGTCGCGCCGCGGACGTTCCGCCGGAGGAGGACTCCGGCGCTCACAGGACTGTCGGGAAGGGGAGGGACTGGGGCATGCGCCGAATGTTCCCGCCGGTGCCGGAGGCCTGACCCCGGGTCACTTCATCGGGTGAGGCGACTGCACCCACCTGCCGACGTCAGTCGCACAGCGCCCGCTCCGCCGCGGCCGGCCAGCGCGCGAACCGGAACCGCGTCCGCTCGAAGGAGCCCGTGAGGTTCTGCCAGAACCGCTCGGCGGTGAGCGGCGCGCGCACCGACTCCCTCAGCTCGGCCAGCTCGCCGCAGCCCAGCGCCGCCCGGGCCGCCTTAACCGCCTCCCGGGAGGCCCCGGCCCGCAGCAGGTCCCGCTGCGGCGGGTGTTCCACCGCCCACTCCGCGAAGACCCAGTAGTTGCGCAGGAACTTCTCGTGCCCGGGCCAGCTCCACCGCTCCAGCGCGAGATGCGCGCCGACGGGACTGGCCAGCCCCCAGGCGTCGTTCACATAGGCGTCGAGCGGCGCCGCGGCTCCCGTGACACCGAGATGACGCCCCACGATCACCACGTGGTACGGGGAGTCCTCCCGCATCGGCGTGGCGTGCAGCCGGCGCGCGGCGTCGAAGTACAGCAGCGTCGGCCGGGGCGCCCGCGCGGCCCGTGCCAGCATGCCGCGCCCCTCCGGCAGGGCCGGCCAGTTGGCCACCCAGGTGGCGGTGCGCACCGGGTTGTGGTCGCCGAGGCCCTCCACGTCGGAGCTGCGCACGTTGAACGAGCCGGGCGTGCTGCGCACGTCGAACGGCGCCCGCAGCGGGCTGACCGCCGCGCACAGCCACACCAGCAGCAGCGCGCTCGCGACCCCCGTGAACCTGGTCGCCGGCACGACCAGGACCGGCAGGAGCAGCAGCAGGAGGGCGGGCAGGATCATCCGGGCGTGCATGTAGTCGCCGCCGACGCGGACGACGTACCCGGCCAGCAGCGCACCCGCCGCGAGCGGCGCCAGCAGCACTGCGAGCGAGGCCCGGCCCGGGGCGCGGTCCCGCCGCTCCCGGCGGATGCGCCGCACCAGCAGGACGGCCGTCGCGGCGAGCACGGGCACGACGGGCCACAGCCAGTACGGCCCGAGCGTCTCCTGCACATAGCCGGCGCCCCGGCCCCAGTCGCTGGCGCTCGCCTCCTTGGCGATGGCGGGCAGCGGCACCAGGATCCCGTAGTACCCCGCGCGGAACACCTCGTACGCCAGCGGCAGCGCCACCGCCGAGGCCGCCACGGCCGCGGTACCCCGCCGGGACGGGCGCAGCACCCACCACTGCGCCGTCAGGAAGCACACCGTGACCACCGCGAGATCGGGCCGGACCAGCGGCCCCAGCCCGAACACGAAGGCGGCGGCGTACGTCACCCGCGCCTGCTGACCGCGCCGGGTGCCCGTCAGCAGCCACCACGACAGGCCCGTCCAGAAGGAGCCGAGGCCGCTCTCCAGGCCCGAGGTCATGTACGACCAGAACGGCGGCACGGCCAGCAGCACGAACACCCCCGCCGGGAGCAGCAGCCCCGCGCCCCGGTGCAGCCGGCCCGTGGCGTACAGGGCGAGCCCGAACCCGGCCGTGCTCAGCAGCAGCCCCAGCCCGACCGCGAGGAACGCCGGGTCCTCGCCGGTGACCCAGGTGCCGAGCGCGAGCAGCCACTGCCACAGGGTGCCGGTCGAACTCTCCGCCCGTTCCCCCACGTTGAACACGGGCCCGTTGCCCGCCAGGATCTGCCGGACCGGACGCAGATAGATCAGCCCGTCGTCGCAGATCCAGCGCCGCCGGTAGCCCAGCACGAACAGGGCCGCGGTCGGTACGGCGACCAGGGCCGCGTGCCACCAGCGCACCGGCCGCAGCCGCTCGACGGCGCCCGGCGGCCGGGCCGATGAGGCACGCTGGCCGGGCAGGGAGGGCACGGCCTCGGGGGTGGCGGGAGTCGTCATCGCTCGACCAGCGTCCCGGACCGGGCCGGCAACCCCGGGGTGCGGCGGGCCGCGGGCAGCGGCGCACCGCCCCGCTCGCCCAGCATCAGCAGGCGTACGACCCGCTCGGCGGCCTGCCCGTCCTCGAACTCGCAGTACCGCTCCCTGAAGCCCGCCCGCAGCCGCGCCGACTCCGCGTCCTGCCAGGTGCCGGACACGAACAGCCAGGCCAGTTCCCGGTACGAGCGCGACACGTGCCCCGGCGCGTCGGCCGTGATGTCGAAGTAGGCGCCCCGGCTCGCCGTGAACGCGCCCCAGTCGTCGGCGTGCACCACGACCGGCCGGTCGAGGAGGACGTAGTCGAACATCAGGGCGGAGTAGTCGGTGACCAGCGCGTCGGCGGCGAGCAGCACGTCCTCGACGTGCGGCTCGTCGGTCGCGTCCACCACCACGCCCCGCCGGTGCAGGTCGGCGAGGCCCAGGCCGCGCGCCACGCCCCCGGCGAGCGACGGGTGCAGGCGGACGACGAGCGTGTGGCCGGGGCCGAGGTCCGCGGCGAACCGGGCCAGGTCGAACCGGTCCACGTGCCCGCCCCGCCGGTAGTCGCGACGGGTCGGCGCGTACAGCACGACCGTGTGGCCGGCGGGGATGCCGAGCCGCTCGCGCACGGCCCGGCCCCGCTCCGGGCCGGCGCCGACCAGCACGTCGTTGCGCGGGCTGCCCGTGCGCAGCGAGGTGAAGTGGCACGGGTACGCCCGCTCCCAGGCCCGCTCCGCGTGCCGGCCCGCGACCAGGCTGTAGTCCCAGCGGTCGGCGCGGTACAGCATCTGCGGCACGTCGAACCCGTGCCGGGCACCCGGCTTGGTCAGCAGGTCCGCGCCCATGTACTTGAGCGGGGTGCCCTGGTGGGTGTGGATGTGGACGCTGCCGGGGCGCTTGGCCAGGGTGCCGGGCCAGTTGACGTTGTTCACCCAGTACGTGGCCCGCGCCATGACCTCGTGGTAGCGCCGCGAGCCCGGCGTCACGTGGTCGATGCCGGGCGGCAGCGCGTCCACGGCGTCCTCCCGGACCACCCACACGCCCCGGATGTGCGGGGCGAGCTCGCGCGCCTTGGCGTGGATCGCGGCCGGGTCGCCGGACACGCCCCGGTGGTGGGTCGCCGAGTAGACCGCGAGATGCGGATCGAGGGGCCGCTTCGACTGGGCCCGGTACCAGGTGCGCACGGCGACGTCCGACGCCTTCCGCGCCACCCGCCGCCGCCCTCCCAGGGCGGCCGCGCGTACGTCCCGCAGCCCCCGCACCACCGCGTACGACGCGTAGGGCGCCGACGCCAGCAGCCGCATCTCGACCCCGCGCCAGCCGGCCGGCTCCGGGAAGCCGCCCTCGGGGAGGTGGCGGCGGTGGAATGAGCGGATCTCACGGTAGAAGTCGCCCCGGTCGGCGGGCCGCACCCGGTCCTCCCGGGACAGCACGAACAGCATGTGGTCCAGGGCCCGCTCCAGCAGCAGCGGCCGGGCCCAGTCGAGGTCGGGGCGCTGCTCCAGGAACGCGAACAGGCCCTCGTACTGCGGGAAGATCTCGAAGTGCCGGCGCCCCGGCGTCTTGGTGATCGCGCCCTGCCGGCGCTGCCGGTACTCCACCCCGATCCGGTCCAGGCAGGCGATGCGGTCCGCCAGCACCATCGACCGGTAGGTGACCGGCGCGTCCTCGTACAGCCCCGGCGCGTACCGAAGGCCGTGCTCCTGGAAGAAGGACCGGCGGTACGCCTTGTTCCAGGCGACCAGGAAGAGGTTCAGGTACTGCGGGCTCTCCCGGATGCCGAAGGTGTCCGTGCCCGCGGCGGCCAGCAGGTCGGCCGCCTCACTGCGCCCGCCCCGGCCCCACCAGTAGGTGCGCACGTGGTCGAAGACCAGGATGTCCGGCTCGCCGGTCGTTTCGAGGCGGGCGGCGACGGCCGCCAGCAGGCCCGGCGTGTAGTGGTCGTCGCTGTCGAGGAAGAGGACGTAGTCGCCGGCCGCCTGCTCCAGACCGGCGTTGCGGGCCCGGCCCAGGCCGACGTTCTCGGGCAGGTGCAGCACCCGCACCCGGGCGTCGCGGCCCGCGTACTCGTCGAGGATCGCACCGCTGCCGTCCGGCGAGCGGTCGTCCACGGCGATCACCTCGAAGTCGCCGTACGACTGGCCGAGCACCGAGTCGAGACACTCGCGCAGGAAACCCTGCACCTTGTAGACGGGGACGATGATGCTGAAGCGGGGCACTTCTTCGGTCAGCTCCTTACGAGGGTGGCTGCGGCGGGGGCCGGGACGCGCTCCGCGAGCGGGATCACGGGCGGGATCGACTCGGGCGGCTCGCCCAGGAGCACCCGGCGTACGACGCGCTCGGCGGCCCGCCCGTCGTCGAACTGGCAGAAGCGCTCCCGGAACGCGGCGCGCAGGGCCGTGGCGGACTCGTCCGCGTAAGTGCCGTCGCGGAAGACGGCCGCCAGTTCCTCGGGCGTGCGGGCGACCCGGCCGGGCGGGAACCGCATCAGGTCGAAGTAGACGCCCCGGATCTCCCGGTAGACCTCCCAGTCGTCGGCGTACACGACGATCGGCCGGTCCAGGTTGGCGTAGTCGAACATGATCGACGAGTAGTCGGTGATCAGCGCGTCGGCGGCCAGGCACACGTCCTCGGAGGAGCGGTGCCCGGTGACGTCGATGATCCGGCCGCCGCCCCGGCTCGCCCCCTGGTCGTAGAAGTAGTGGGCGCGCAGCAGCACCACGTGGTCGTCGCCGATCGCCTCGCAGAACTCCGCCAGGTCCAGGCCCGACTCGAAGCCGGTGGCGTAGTCGCGGTGCGTGGGCGCGTAGAGCAGGGCCTTCTTGCCGTCCGGGATGCCCAGCTCCTTGCGGACGCGGGCGACGTCCTCGGCGGACGCCGTGCAGTAGACGTCGTTGCGCGGATAGCCGTACTCGAGGGTCTCGTGCGCGCCCGGGAACGCCCTCTCCCACATCTCGGTGGAGTGCCGGTTGGAGGTGAGGTTGTAGTCCCAGCGGTCGACCCGGGCCAGCAGCTTGGCGAAGCTCCCGGTCGCCGCGGCCACCACGGGGTACGTCGCCTGGTCGGCGCCCATCTTCTTCAGCGGTGTGCCGTGCTGGGTCTGCAGGTGCACGCTGCCGGGGCGTTTGACGACGGCGTCCGCGAAGTTGGCGTTGTTGACGAGGTACTTGGCGCGGGCCAGCACCTGCCAGTACTTCCGGCTGCCGATCACCGCGTACTCCACGCCGGGCGGCACGGCGTCCACCGCCCCCGGCTCCACCAGGAACACCGAGCGCAGGTGCGGGGCGAGCTCGCGGGCCTTGGCGTGGATCGCGGCCGGGTTGCAGGCGTAGCCGCGGCCCCAGTACGCGCAGTACACGACGAGGTTCTCGTCGAGGGGGAGACGCAGGCCCACCGCGTACCGCAGGCGGGTGCGCAGCCCCGTGGGGCGCGGCAGCAGCGCGGCGGCCCGCACGGCCCGCCGGTTGGCGGCGCGCAGGGTACGGAACGCGGCGTACGACCCGGACGCCAGCAGCCGGTGCTGGACGCCGAGGCTGCCGCCGGGCGGCTGGTAGTCCGCGGGGCGGTGCCGGCGGTAGAGCGTGCTCGCCCGGCGGAAGAAGGCGCGCCGCCCGGCCGGCAGTCGCCGGGGACGCGCGGCCGTCTTCAGGACGGCGGCGAAGAGCTGCTCGAACAGCGGCTCCAGCCGGTCCGCGGGCAGCCCCTGCTCGACGGCCCGCGTCAGTACCAGCTCGGTCTGGTCGAGAAGCTCGGCGTGGTGCCCTCCGGGCAGGTTGAGGCGGTTGCCCTGCCGGCGCAGCAGATGCCGGACGACGACCGCGCGCAGGGTCGCCACCCGCTCCGCCCGCAGGGTGACCAGCCCGCCGAATCCGGTGTCGGTGAAGTGGTCCCCGGGGAAGGCGATGCCCTGCTCGGTGAGGAAGGCCCGGCGGTAGGCCGCGCTCCACGCCGGCAGCGCCACGCCCGTCAGCCGCGGGACCCGGCCGGGCGAGAAGGCCCCGTCCGGTGTGCCGGCCAGCAGGGGCGCCGCCGGGTTGACCGGCTCGCCCTCCCACCAGGGGGTGCGCTCGTGCTCGAAGTACAGGACGTCGACGTCGCCCACCTCGCCCAGCCGGGCGTCCAGCGCCGCCAGCGCCCCCGGCACCAGGACGTCGTCGCCGTCGAGGAAGAGCACATGGCCGCCGACCGCCGACCGCAGCCCGGTGTTGCGCGCCCCGGCCAGACCGGCCGACGGCGGCGAGTGCACCGGCGTCACCCGGGAGTCCCGCTCGGCGTACCCGGCGACGACGTCCGCCGCGGGTGAGTCGGGCGCGTCGCACACCGGGATCAGCTCGAAGTCGCCGAACGACTGGGCGAGGACCGAGTCCAGCGCCTGGGACAGCCGGCCCGCGACCCCATGGGACGGGACGACGATGCTGAAGCGGGGCATTCTGCTCTTTCTGTCGAGGGTCGAGGGACTACGGAAGCGGGGTCGCGTCAGACGACGCGACGGCGTACCGGCCTCCCGGACGGGCGCCAGGAGGGCGGCCGGCTCGGTGTCGGCCGCGACGGGCTGGAGGGCATGTGAACTCCCACGCGTGAGAACGGCTTCAGAGGACGTCGGTGACGACGGGCGGACCGGCCGGCTGCGGCACCGTGGCGAGCGGCTCGCGCGCCAGCGCGGCCGCCGCCGACGGCACCGGCCTGCGCTCGTCGAGCGGTACGACCGGCGGCAGGTCCGACTCCCCGAGGACGACCCGGCGGACGACCCGCTCGGCGGCCCGGCCGTCGTCGTACGTGCAGAACCGCTCCCGGAACGCCGAGCGCAGCTGGGCCGACCGGGACCCGCGCCAGTGGCCGGTGGCGAAGATGTCGATCAGTTCGTCCTCACCGCGCGCCACCGCGCCCGGCGGGAAGGAGCGCAGGTCGAAGTAGGTGCCGCGGGCAGCGTCGTACGCCTCCCAGTCGTCGGCGTGGATCACGATCGGACGGTCCAGGTTGGCGTAGTCGAACATCAGCGAGGAGTAGTCCGTGACCAGGGCGTCCGAGGCCAGGCACAGCGACTCGACACTCGGGTGGTCACTGACGTCGACGACCCGGCCGCAGGTGCTGGTCAGCGGGGCGTCGTAGGAGTGGTGGGCGCGGGCCAGCACGAGGAAGCGCGGGCCCAGGCGGCGCACGATCCGCTGGAGGTCGAGGGCGTGGAGCTGGGAGCGGCGGTAGTCGCGGCGGGTCGGCGCGTAGAGGATCGCCACCGTGCCCTTGGGGATGCCGAGGGAGGCGCGCAGCCGGGCCACGTCCGCCGTGGTCGCCGTGCGGAACACGTCGTTGCGGGGGTAGCCGTACTCCAGCGTGGTGTAGCGGCCGGGGTGGACCCGCTCGTGGGTGAGGGTGGTGTGGCGGTTGGCGGACAGCACGTAGTCCCACTGGTCGAGGCCCTTGAGCAGCCGGGCGAAGTCCCTGCCCCGGGCCGCCGCCGGGCGCTCCTGGAGGTCGAGGCCGATGTGCCCCAGCGGGGTGCCCTGCCCGGTCTGGATCAGGGTCTGGCCCCGGCGCTTGACCAGACGGTGGTCGAAGTCGGTGTTGCTGACCAGGTAGGCGGAGCGGGCGAGTGCCGTCCAGTAGGCGGCCGTGCCGGGGGCGAGGCGGCGCGGGCCCGGCGGGATCGTGTGGTGGTGCTCGGGACGGGCGATCCACGCCGTGCGGATGTGCGGCGCGAGATCGCGGAACGCGGACTCCAGCGCGCCCGGGTTGCAGCTGTGGCCCCGGCCGTCGTAGGCGGTGAAGACGGCCCGGTCGGCGCGCAGCGGGAGACAGCGCTGGACGCGGTAGTGGAGCCCGAGGGCGGTGGACCGCACACCGCGCAGCAGCTTCCCGGTGGTCCGCGCGACGCGGCGGTGCAGGGCCGACGCCAGCCGGAGCGTGCGGTAGGTGCGGTGCAGGCCGAAGCGGATCAGGGTGTGGTGGACCCGGCAGCGCAGGGGGACGCGGACACCGGGGGTGCGGTAACGGCGGTAGTGGGCGCGGGCCCGGCGCATGAAGTCGGCGTGCGAGCCGCGGGGCAACCGGTCCGGCCGGGAGTACACGATCGCCAGGTGATGGACCATGCGGCGGAACAACACCGGCCGCCACCGCGCCAGTTCGGGCCGCTCCTGCAAATACGCGAACACCCGGTCGTACTGGTCGAAGACATCGAAGTGCCGCTCGCTGGTGGTGCGCAGGATGCTGCCCTGCCGGCGCTGCCGGTAGTGCACGCAGACGCGGTCGAGGGTCGCGATCGACTCCGCGGTCATCAGCACCGGGTACGTCCACGGCGTGTCCTCGTAGTAGCCGGGCGGGAAGGCGAACCCCTTCTCCTCGACGAACTCCCGCCGGTAGGCCTTGTTCCAGGCGACCATCAGCAGCCTCAGCAGGCCCGGTCGGTCCTCCAGGCGGAACGGGGCCGGGCCCTGCTCGGTGAGCTGGAGGGCCGCCTGGTTGCGGACCGCCTCACCCGTCCAGTACGTGCGCGCGTAGTCGAAGACCAGGACGTCCGGATCGCCCGTCTCCTTCAGCCGGTCCGCGATGGCGCGCAGCGCGTCGGGCGTGAGGGTGTCGTCGCTGTCGAGGAACAGCAGGTAGTCGCCGCTCGCGTGGGCCGCGCCGGCGTTTCTCGCGCGGCCCAGGCCGACGTTCTCCGGCAGGTGGACGGGGTGGACGCGCGCGTCGCGGGCGGCGAACTCGTCGATGATCGCGCCGCACGCGTCCGGCGAGCAGTCGTCGACGGCGATCAGTTCCAGATCGGGACAGGACTGGGTGAGCACCGATTCGAGGCACTCGTGCAGGTACGCCTGAACCTGGTACGCGGGGACAATGACACTGAACCTGGGCAAGAGGCCATCCATCGGTCGGCGCGGGCGTTCGGCCCGGGAACGGCCGGTGGGCCGAGTTGGTTACGGCGGCTACGGCATCCGGGGGAACGCGCAAGGGGCGGACCGCGACCGGTCCGCCCCTCCAACTGCCTTGCACTGAACGCTACTTGACGGCTCCTGCCATCACGCCGGACACGAACTGCCGCTGGAACGCGAAGAAGACGGCCAGCGGGACCACCATCGAGATGAACGCGCCGGGCGCCAGCACGTCGATGTTGTTGCCGAACTGCCGTACCTGCGTCTGGAGTGCGACCGTGATCGGCTGGCTCCCGGAGTCCGAGAAGATCAGCGCGACCAGCATGTCGTTCCACACCCACAGGAACTGGAAGATGCCGAGCGAGGCGATCGCCGGACCGCCGAGCGGCATCACGACACGGAAGAACAGGCGCAGTTCACCCGCCCCGTCCAGACGCGCCGCCTCCAGCAGCTCCCGAGGGATCTCCGCGAAGAAGTTCCGCAGCAGGAACACCGCGAAGGGCAGACCGAAGCCGACGTGGAAGAGCACCACGCCGATCACCGAGCCGAAGATGCCGATGTTGCCGAAGAGTTCGGCGATCGGGATCAGCGCGACCTGCACGGGCACGACCAACAGGCCGACCACACCCAGGAACCACCAGTCCCGGCCCGGGAACTCCATCCAGGCGAAGGCGTAACCCGCCAGCGAGCCGATGATCACGACCAGCAGCGTCGCCGGGACGGTGATCCACACCGTGTTGATCAGGCTGCTGGTGATGTCGTCGTTCTCCAGCAGTTTCGAGTAGCTGTCGAAGGTGATCTGGGACGGCTCGGTGAACACCTTCCACCAGCCGCTCGCCGCGATGTCCTCCGGCGAACGGAGACTGGCCAGCAGCAGACCGATCGTCGGCACCAGCCAGAACAGGCCGACGACGATGAGGAACACCCGCACCAGCCCGCCGCTGACCCCCTCGGCCAGCCGGGACCCCAGCGACTGCTTCGTCTTCATCGCCGCACCTCCCGCCTCAGCCGACGCACGTTGAACCACATCACCGGGATCACGAGCAGCAGCAGGAACACCGAGATGGCGCTGGCGATGCCCGGCTGGTCCTCGGAGAAGCCCTTGCGGTACAGCTCCAGGGCGAGGACGTTCGCGTCGTCCTGCGCGGAGCCGGGGGCGATGATGAAGACCAGGTCGAAGATCTTCAGCACGTTGATCATGAGGGTGACGGTGACGACCGCGAGGACCGGCGCCAGCAGCGGCACCGTGACCCGTCGGAACACCTGCCACTCGGTCGCGCCGTCGACCCTGGCCGCCTCCAGGAGTTCACGCGGCACGCCCGCGAGCCCGGCCGCGATCAGCACCATCGCGAAGCCCGCCCACATCCAGATGTACGCGCCGATGATGGCCGGGGTGACCAGGGACGGGCCGAGCCAGTCCAGGCCGTTGTACGGCTCCTTGAAGTTGCTCGCGGGCAGGCGGAGTTGGGCCCCGTCGGCCGAGGCCGGCAGCGTGAAGGTGCCGTCGTCGGCGGCCGTCGCCGAGGCCACGACCCTGCCGTCCTTCACGGCCTCGACCTTCATGCCGGCGTAACCCAGTTCGGACGAGTCGACCCGGTTGAGCGTCCCCACGCCCTTGCCCCGCGTGAAGTCCTGCCAGGTCGTACCGGTGATCTTGTCCGGCTCGGGCTTCGCCGCCACGGCGGGCTTCGCGCCGTCCGGCATCAGGTCCGGCGCGACACCCACCAGGGGCAGTGAGACGGTCTCGCCCGCGCGGACGGGCGATTTGGTGATGAACGCGCCCCCGCCCGCCGGCTCCAGCGGCGACTCCCGGCCCGGGTGGGCCTTCGGGAAGGCCGACGCCTGGGCGAACGTGTCGTGCACGCCCACCCACACCGCGTTCGCGACGCCCTTGTCCGGGTCCTGGTCGTACACCAGGCGGAAGATGATGCCCGCCGCCAGCATCGAGATCGCCATCGGCATGAAGACGACCAGCTTGAAGGCCGTGCCCCAGCGCACCCGTTCGGTCAGCACCGCGAAGATCAGGCCGAGCGCCGTCGCGACCGTCGGCGCGAACACCACCCAGATGATGTTGTTCTTCAGCGCGGTGCGGATGCCCTCGTCGGTGAAGAGGGCCTTGTAGTTGTCTATTCCGGCGAAGCCGTCGCCGGACTGGTCGTAGAAGCTGCGGACCACCGAGTACCCGATCGGGTACACCACGAGCGCGCCGAGCAGGACGAGCGCGGGCAGCAGGAACAGCGCCGCGACGGTCCTGCGGGTGCCGGTCACACTCTTGCGCGACTTGGGAGCGGCAGGGGGCTTGACGCCCCCTGCCGCCGTGGCCGACGTCATGCCGTCAGCCTCCGTAGGCCGCGGCCGCTTCGGCCTCCAGCTTCGCTTGCGTGCCCGCGATGTCCTTCGGGTTCTTCAGGAAGTCCTGGAGGATCTTCCACTCGCCCTTGCCGGGGGTGCCGCCGAAGGCCTGCGGGGCCTGGTCGGACATGTCGAAGCGGAAGTCGTCACCGGCGTCGATGAGCGCCTTGGCGATCCTCTGCTGCACCGCGTTCGGGTACGCGGAGTTCGGCACGTTCTTGTTGGGCGACAGGTAACCGCCGAGCTTCGCCTGAATCTGCGCGGCGTCCGGCGAGGCCAGCCAGGTGGCCAGCGCCTGTGCTCCCTTCGAGTCCTCCAGGATCACGGCCGCGTCACCGCCCGAGACCACCGGCCCGTTGTCCCCGACCGCCGGGAACGGGAACACCTTCGCGTCCGTCCCGACCTTCATGCTCTTCGGGATGTTGACCTGTGCGAAGTCGCCCGCGGCGACCATGGCGGCCTTGGGCTGGTCCCCGCCGGTGAAGACCTGTGTGACGGAGGCCGGGAAGTCGGTCTGCAAGGCCCCGTTCGCGATGTAGTCGGGCTTGCCCCAGACCTGCGCGAGGGTGGTCAGCGCGTCCTTCACGGACGGGTCCGTCCACTTGATCTCGTGCTTGGCCAGCTGGTCGTACTTCTCCGGGCCGGCCTGCGAGAGGTACACGTTCTCGAACCAGTCGGTCAGCGTCCAGCCCTCGGCGCCGCCGACGGAGAACGGGGTGACGCCGGAGTCGTAGACGGTCTGCGCGGTGTTGAGCAGATCCGGCCAGGTCTCGGGCTCACTCGCCCCGGCGTTCTCGAAGACCTGGTTGTTGTACCAGATCAGGGACTTGTTGGCGGCCTTGTAGTAGACGCCGTACTGCTTGCCGCCCACCTTGCCGATGTCCTGCCAGCCCTGCGAGTAGTTCTCGCCGAGCTCCTTGAGCGCCTCCGAGCCGAGCGGCTTGGCCCAGCCCCGGTCGACGGCCTGTTTGATGGCGCCCGGCTGCGGCAGCATCGCGATGTCCGGCGGCTGCCCGCCGGCCACCTTCGAGCCGATGAAGTTGATGATCGGGTCCTGGGCGGGCACGAACGTGACCTTGGCGCCCGTGCGCTTCTCGAACTCCGCCAGGACCTTCTTGAAGTTGGCCTGTTCGGCGCCGGTCCACACGGCGGCGATCTCCAGGCTCGTCCCGTCGAGCTTCGGAAGGGTGACGTTGCTGGCGGCCTCCTCGGTGTTGCCCGGGCTTCCGCTGCTGTTGTTGTCGTCGCCTCCGCAGGCGGTGAGCGAGAGCGCGAGCGCTCCCGCGGCGACGGCGGCCGCGGCCTTGGCGGCTCTGCGGTGCTGGGGGGTCGCCTTGTCCCGCTGCGGCGACCAGCGTGTCCGGATGGTGCTGCTCGTCATGCGCATGACTGCCCCGTTCTTCGTTCCCTCGTCGAACGTCGAGCGCGCTCCCGTGCGATCTGGTCTACGCCCGGGTGTGCGGGGGCGGCAAGATGGCATCGGCTGTCAAGCGGGGGATCGTGACCCCCTCGTGACCAGCGACTCGTCCCTGATCAACGGACGGGGTCGGCATCCAGCCAGTGCCACGGACGAGTGCTACAGAAGCGACGGCACCTGAGCCGCCGAGACCTCCCGCGCCGCCCTTTCCAGCGCGCTGGCCAACAGTGCCAGGTCGGTCGGGCCGTTTCCGAGCTCCCGCACCGGACGCCGGGCCGGAGGGTCACCCATGCGGTGCCATTCCAGCGGTACGACCGTGGGACGCAGCGTCGCCGTCCGGGGGATACGGCCGGTGACCCGCCCGCCCTGGAACGGTGTGACCCGCCCGTCCGCACAGGTCAGCCTGCCCCGGCCGGGTGCGGGCTCCTCCGGCCCCGGGGCGGGGGTGTCGAGCGCGACGCGGAGGGTGGCCCGGCGCGCCGGTTCCGTCTCGGCCGTACGGGCGCACGGGCCGGTGGCGGCCACCAGGTGGACGCCCAGCCGCTCGCCCTCCCGGGCCACGGCCTCCAGCGCCCGCATCACCGACCCGGCCGCGGGCCGTCCGGTCGAGCCGAGGGCGGGTGAGACCAGCGCGTCCAGGTCGTCCACGACCACGACGAGCCGGGGCAGCGGCGGCGCCGCCTCCGTCCGCCGCCGGGCCGCCCCGGGCCGCAGCCGCATCGTCGAACTGGGCGGGGAGTCGAGATCCCCGGCCCCGGCGGCCGTCCCGGCGGTCGCCTCGGCCGGAGCGCCGCCCCGGGCCGTCGCCGTGCGCTGGGCGACCATACGGCCCGACAGCTCGCGCCCGGTGTGCCACTCGGCGAAGTCGGACCGCCCCAGCAGCTCGGCGCGCCGTTTCAGCTCGGCGCTCAGGGACTGCGCGAACTCGCGCATCCGGACCGGGTCGTGGGCCGTGAGGTACGTGGTGACATGCGGGACGTCCGTACACACGCGCAGTCCCTCGCCGGCCCCGCCGCCCGCGCCGGGGCCGCCCCGGCCGTCGACCAGCACGATGCCCAGCCGGTCCGGCCGCTCGGCGGCGGCCAGGGATGCGACGACCGCCCGCAGCAGCTCCGTACGGCCGCTGCCCGGCGGGCCCTCGACCAGCAGATGCGGTCCCTGGGCCGCGAGGTCCGCGCAGACCGGGCCGCGCGGCCCGGCGCCCAGCACCGCGCGCACCCGCCCGCCCAGCGCCTCGGTGTCGTCGGCCGCGTCCGCCCAGCGCGCCATCAACGACGCCGGGGTGGCACGGGCCAGGCCCAGCTCGTCCAGCAGCCGTGCCGCCTGGGGCAGCGGCGCCGAGACGCGCGGCTGCCGCTCACTCGCCGAGCCGTCCGTACGCAGCGGCGCCAGCGCCCGCGCGAACCGCTCGGCCCACGCGGGGGAGACGGCGTCGACGGTGGCGATGGTGCCGTGCCCGACGGGTCCGGCCGGTGAGTCCTCGCTCCCCACCCGGGCCACACGCATCAGCCGCAGGGCCGTCGCCACGTCCCCGCTGAGCAGCGCGACGGCACCGCACTGCCGGAACGTCGGCGCCACCGAGCAGGCCGCCTCGTAGGTCTCCGTCACGGGTGAGGCCGGGGAGGCTGCCGCGGTCTCGGCCAGGCAGACGACATGGATCCCGGCCCGGGGGCCTTCCAGCGCCAGCCGCGCGACGGCCGCACGCAGGTCGGCGCCGCCGGGATCGCCGTCCACGACGAGGACGGTGTACGGGCCGGCGAAGCCGGTGGCCGGCGCGGGGACGGGGGCGTCGTCCCGGGCCCACGAGGGGCGGCGGGGCACGGGTTTGGCGGTGCTGCTCGCCGGACCCTCACTGCCGTGAGCATCGGGGCCCGGCGCGTCGCCGCTCGGGCCGTCGGTCGCCCGGGCTCTGGAATAGCGCACGTTGCCCAGCAGCCCGTCGGCCCCCGGCGCGCCGCCTCCCGCGTCCGCCAGCTGGTCCTCCAGGCGGCGCAGGAGCTCGTCGGTGCGGGCGGCGGCCTGCTCCCGGTCGTAGGCGAGCAGCAGGCGGCAGTCCTGTCCGTGTCCGGGACGGACATGCGGCAGCCAGCCCAGCCAGGACCACTCGGCGGTGCGCTCCGCCAGGGGGCGGGAGCGGTCCGCGGCGATCAGGACGATCTCCAGTGTGTCGGGGGAGTGCAGCGCGGTGAGCTGCGCCAGCACGGCACGGGCCAGCCCGGCGAGCCGCGCCCGGGGCCCGGCCAGTCCCAGTGCGCCGACCTCGCGCAGCCCGGCGGTCACCGGCACCGCGGGCAGCAGCCCGGAGCCGTCCGGCGCGGCCCGGTCGGCCGTGCCGAGGCGGACCGCCAGCGCCTCCGGGTGCCCCGGCCCGCGCTCCCACAGCCGGGGCCCCGGCCCCAGCGCCGTCAGCAGCAGCGTGGCCGGATCCGGCCAGGTCTCCGGCACCGCCGGCCCGACGGTCGCCGAGTGCTCCGCCGCCACGTCGGCCGGCTCGTCCTCGTACGCCCCGCCCGCGGGAGCCCCCTGCTCGCCACGCCCGCCGGCCAGCCGCCGCGCCCACGCGCCGAGCCCGCCCCGCCTGCGCGTCCCCGGCGGAACGTCGGTGCCCCGCACAGGAGTGCCCTTGCGCCCGCGCCCGGACCGCTCGTCCGGGGCGCTCGCCGGGCCGCCGTCGTCCCCGGGGCGACCGCCGCTGACCGGGGCATGAGGGCCTACGCCCGTGCCGCCGCCGTCGTCGCCGTGGCGATCGCCTGCGCCCGGACCGGCTCCCTGGCCGGAACCGCCCAGCGCCCCGGCCCCGAATCGCCCCGCGTGTGTGTCCCCGGCGCCGAGCCCGTGCCGCGTCGCACCCTGCTGCCGGGGTGTGCTGGTGACGCCGTCGGGGGAGACCGCCGCCGATGAGCCCCCGGCGGCGCCGCGCTGCCGCGGAGCCCGGACCACGCCTTCCGGCGACGCCGTACGCGCCCCATCCCGTGACGGGGACGCAGGGTGCGCCGAGTCTCCGCCGGGGCCGGCGGGCCCCGAGCCCCCCTGGCCCCTGGCGATGCCCTGCTCCGACACACCGCCAGCCGGCCGCGAAGCCTCCGCGGCAGCTCCCGCACCCCTGCCCTCGGCCCGAGGTGCCCCGCCCTGCCCCGGCACCACCGCCGAGTCCTCCGAGCCGTGCCCCGCGGTACCCGGCGTGCCCCAGGCCGCCGAGCCGTAAGCGTGACGGGTCGGCGCGTCAGGGCCGGAGGGCGCGGCAGCCCCGGAGGATCTGCCCAGGTCGGCCGGACTCCCAGGGCCCGAAGACCTGGCGGCCCCGGCAGGGATGGAATGCGGCGCGCGCGTGCCCGCCCCCGCCCCGCCGACGGCACCCGGCACGCGCACGTGCCCCTCCCCGTCCGGCGTCGTGTCCACCCGGCCCCCCGGCCCCCCGGCGGGAGCCAGTCGCAGGGCCGATTCGCCGATCCGCAGCAGCGCCCCGGGGGCGAAACGGAGCGCCCGGCCGCCGACACGCGTGCCGTCCAGCGTCGTGCCGTTCGTGGAGTCGAGGTCGGCCACCGAGACGCGGCCGTCGGCGCTCACCGTCACCGCGCAGTGCAGCCGGGAGACGTCCGGGTCGTCCAGCGGCACGTCGGCGTCGGCGGAGCGGCCGATGCGGATCTCGCCGCCGTGCAGCAGGTGGACGCCACCGGCGTCGGGCCCGGCGACCACCTGGAGCTGGGCCGGGGCGTCGTCCAGCTCGGGATGCGGCTCCGGCTCGCCCGGCGCGCCCACGGACAGCACGGCACCGTCGGTCAGCGGTGGCTCGCCGAGCGTGCAGCGCTGGGCGTCGAGCCGCTGCTCCCCGGCGTACAGCACCGGGGAACCCGAGCCGTCACCGCCGAGGACCACCTGGGCGAGCCCCGAGGCCACCGCCGCGAGCGCCGTGCCGGCGGGCGCAGTGACCAGCACGTCGCAGCGCGCGGCGCGGTCCCGGGCCGGAGCCGCCAGGCCCAGCGGGTCTACGACGGTCAGCCGGATCTGCATCGCCGTCAGCGGTCCCTTCTGCCCGGGCGCGGAGTCCCCAACCCGCCCCCAGCACGTCGGCCAGTACTGCACGCATCCTCGCACCTGCCACTGACAGCGCGCCCCTCGCTCCGGAACAAGTGATCTTGATTGGTCGGCTCTGCCCGCAAAAGTGCCTGAGAGATGACCCACTCGCGATCAGTTGAGATCGGTCACGCTCACTCTCGGCAACCTCGAGACCGAGGTGAGCGTCTTTCCTTCGAACGCGTGTGAGAACGCATACGTAAGACCCACAGAATGACGACACCCCGGTCCCCGGCGGCACGGCACTACAGTGGGTCGGACAGGCCAGCAGGCAAGGCAAGCACCAGGGAGCGCATGACGTGCGGCCGGTAGGCAGCAAGTACCTGCTCGAGGAGCCGCTCGGACGCGGCGCCACGGGCACCGTCTGGCGAGCCCGCCAGCGCGAGACCGCGGGCGCCGAGGCGGCCGTGCCGGGACAGCCCGGCGAGACCGTCGCGATCAAGGTCCTCAAGGAGGAGCTGGCCGGCGACCCGGACATCGTCATGCGGTTTCTCCGGGAGCGCTCCGTCCTGCTCCGGCTGACCCACCCGAACATCGTCCGGGTCCGCGACCTGGTCGTCGAGGGCGAGCTGCTGGCGCTGGTCATGGACCTCGTCGAGGGCCCCGACCTGCACCGCTACCTGCGCGAGAACGGGCCTTTCAGCCCCGTCGCCGCGGCACTGCTCACCGCCCAGATCGCCGACGCGCTCGCCGCCAGCCACGCCGACGGCGTGGTCCACCGCGACCTCAAGCCGGCGAACGTCCTGCTCCAGCAGTACGACGGGCAGATGCACCCGCTGCTGACCGACTTCGGCATCGCCCGCCTGGCCGACTCCCCGGGCCTGACCCGCACCCAGGAGTTCGTCGGCACGCCCGCGTACGTCGCGCCCGAGTCCGCCGAGGGCCGCCCGCAGACCTCCGCCGTCGACATCTACGGCGCCGGCATCCTGCTGTACGAGCTGGTCACCGGCCGTCCGCCGTTCTCCGGCGGCTCCGCCCTGGAAGTGCTGCACCAGCACCTGAGCGCCGAGCCGCGCCGTCCCTCCACGGTCCCCGACCCGCTGTGGACGATCATCGAGCGCTGCCTGCGCAAGAACCCGGACGAGCGGCCCAGCGCCGAGAACCTCGCCCGTGGCCTGCGCGTCGTCGCCGAGGGCATCGGTGTGCACGCGAACTCCGCGCAGATCGCCGCCGCCGAGGGCGTCGGCGCGCTCCTGGCGCCCGACCCGGCGCCCGCACCCGTGCCGGACACGCCCGGCGCGGGCGACGCCGACCCCACCCAAATCCTCCCGCAGGGCGCCGGCTCGTACGACCCGAACGCCGCGACCAACGTCATGCCGCACACCGGCGGCCCGGCCGGCGCCGCCGACCCCACCGCCGTCCTGCCCGCCGGGCCGGGCCGGGGCGCGGCCGACCCGACCGCCGTCATGCCGCCGGTCCCGCCGGGCTCGCCCGGCCACCCCGGTCAGCAGGGCGGGCCCGAGGACCCGCACCCCTGGCAGAACCAGCTGCGGGCGGCCCGCGACCGCAACGAACAGACGCAGGTCCAGTACCTCGACCCGAACGAGGACCCGCTGCGCCGCCGCCCCCAGCGGCAGGTCGCCCGGCCCCAGCAGCAGCCTCCGCGCCGCCAGGCACCCCCGCCGGGGCCCGGCTACGGCCACCCGCAGCAGCAGCCCCAGCAGTACGCCCCCCAGCCCCAGCGGCCCCAGCCGCCGCAGCGGTATGCCCCGCCGGCGCCGCCGCCCCAGCAGCCGCAGCGGCCCCAGCGCGAGCCCCGGCAGCCGCGGCAGCGCAGCGCCAACCCGATGCGGATCCCCGGGCTCGGCTGCCTGAAGGGCTGTCTCTTCACGATCGTCATCCTGTTCGTCGCGGGCTGGCTGATCTGGGAGCTGAGCCCGCTCCAGGAGTGGATCGGCACCACCAAGGGCTACTGGGACCAGCTCACCGACTGGTTCAACACCGTGACCGGCTGGTTCGAGAAGCTCGGCGGTAGCAGTTCGGGCACGAACTGACCGGAACCACCCTGCGGGGTTGGTGATTTGTCGACACCTGGCGGGTGATTTCTGCCTCCGCAGTGAAGGTTGGCTCTCCGGACGCGTAGTTTTAACGACAACACGCGTCGGTAGGAGCAGCCTTGGCACGGAAGATCGGCAGCCGGTACACCGCCCACCAGATCCTGGGGCGGGGCAGCGCCGGCACGGTGTGGCTGGGCGAGGGTCCCGAAGGCCCCGTCGCCATCAAGCTGCTGCGCGAGGACCTCGCGTCCGACCAGGAACTCGTCGGGCGGTTCGTGCAGGAGCGCACGGCGCTGCTCGGCCTGGAGCACCCGCACGTGGTGTCGGTGCGCGACCTGGTCGTCGACGGCAACGACCTGGCGCTGGTCATGGACCTCGTCCGGGGCACCGACCTGCGGACCCGGCTGGAGCGGGACCGCCGCCTCGCGCCCGAGGCGGCCGTCGCGATCTCGGCCGACATCGCCGACGGGCTGGCGGCCGCGCACGCCGCGGGCGTCGTGCACCGGGACGTGAAGCCGGAGAACGTCCTCCTGGACATGCAGGGCCCCCTGGGCCCGGGCGGCTCCCACCGCGCCCTGCTGACCGACTTCGGCGTGGCGAAACTCATCGACACCCCGCGCCGGACCAAGGCCACGAAGATCATCGGCACGCCGGACTACCTCGCCCCGGAGATCGTCGAGGGGCTGCCGCCCCGCGCCTCCGTCGACATCTACGCCCTCGCCACGGTCCTCTACGAGCTGCTCGCGGGCTTCACCCCGTTCGGCGGCGGCCACCCGGGCGCGGTCCTGCGCCGCCACGTCACGGAGACGGTCGTCCCGCTGCCCGGCATCCCCGACGAGCTGTGGCAGCTGCTCGTCCAGTGCCTCGCCAAGGCCCCGGCCTCGCGGCTGCGGGCCTCGGAGCTCGGGGCCCGGCTGCGGGAGCTGCTGCCGATGCTGGCGGGCATGCCGCCGCTGGAGGTGGACGAGCCGGACACGGAGTCCGCCGAGGAGGCAGACCGGGAGGAGCAGCCCGCCGGACCGGCACCGGCCGAGCGGGTCCGGCGGCGGGGCGCGGTCCCTCTGGTGCCGGGCGCGAAACCGGCGGACTCCAACCGGGACACCCACACCTCGATGCGCGTACCGGCCCCCGACGAGCTGGCCGGGGGCGCCCACGGCACGGCCCGGGCCCCGCGCGCGTCGGGCACGCCCCGGCCGGGGTCGGCCCGCAACCGCGCCCTGGCCCGGCGCCGCCGCGTGGCCCTCGGCGCGGGCGCGGTCGTCCTGGCGGCGGCGGTCGGCGTCGGGGCGTGGCTGTCCACCTCGGGCGACGACGCGAGCGCACCTCCCCAGGACACGAAGAACTCGGCCCCGCAGTCCCCCTGACCTCCCAGCCGGCACCGGCCGGCCAGGACCGCCCGGCGATGGCCGCCGGGCGGAGCCGTTACGCTGGAGGGCGTGGCAGTCGTCGATGTATCCGAAGAGCTCAAGTCCCTCTCCTCGACCATGGAGTCGATCGAGGCCGTTCTGGACCTCGACAAGCTGAGGGCAGACATCGCCGTGCTCGAGGAGCAGGCGGCCGCGCCGTCCCTGTGGGACAACCCCGATGAGGCGCAGAAGATCACCAGCAAGCTGTCCCACCTCCAGGCCGAGGTGCGCAAGGCGGAGGCCCTGCGCGGTCGTATCGACGACCTCGCGGTTCTCTTCGAGATGGCCGAGGAGGAGGACGACCCGGACACCCGTGCCGAGGCGGAGTCCGAGCTCGTCGCCGTGAAGAAGGCGCTGGACGAGATGGAGGTCCGCACGCTCCTGTCCGGCGAGTACGACGCCCGGGAGGCCCTGGTGAACATCCGGGCCGAGGCCGGCGGCGTCGACGCCGCCGACTTCGCCGAGAAGCTCCAGCGCATGTACCTGCGGTGGGCCGAGCAGCGCGGCTACAAGACCGAGATCTACGAGACGTCGTACGCGGAGGAGGCCGGCATCAAGTCGACCACCTTCGCCGTCCAGGCGCCCTACGCGTACGGCACGCTCTCCGTCGAGCAGGGCACGCACCGGCTGGTGCGCATCTCGCCCTTCGACAACCAGGGCCGGCGGCAGACCTCCTTCGCGGGCGTGGAGATCCTGCCCGTGGTGGAGCAGTCCGACCACGTCGACATCGACGAGAGCGAGCTGCGGGTCGACGTCTACCGGTCCTCGGGCCCCGGTGGTCAGGGCGTGAACACCACGGACTCCGCGGTGCGCATCACCCACATCCCCACCGGCATCGTCGTCTCCTGCCAGAACGAGCGCTCGCAGATCCAGAACCGGGCGACGGCCATGAACGTGCTCCAGGCCAAGCTGCTGGAGCGGCGCCGCCAGGAGGAGCAGGCCAAGATGGACGCCCTCAAGGGCGACGGCGGCAACTCCTGGGGCAACCAGATGCGTTCGTACGTGCTGCACCCGTACCAGATGGTCAAGGACCTGCGCACCGAGTTCGAGGTCGGTAACCCCGAGGCCGTTTTCAACGGGGAGATCCAAGGATTCCTCGAAGCCGGAATTCGCTGGCGCAAGCAGCAGGAGAAGTAAGTTTGTCGACAAGGCAACTGCCGACGTCAGGGCGGCAGTTGCCTTTTCTGTGCCCGCATGTCTGGGTTTTACATCACACTCACAGAGTCAGACTCCCGGCATTGCCCCCGTAGTTGGACATGGCGCCCGCAAACGCCCTTGACGTGCCTTTGAAAAATGGGAAGGGTAAAGCGCGGCATGCGTATCTCTGGGGCGCATGTGAACCGGGGGGCTCCACACCGCAGCTACCCCCGTCGAGCACAGCTCCAAACGCTGCCTAATGACGATGAGCTACTGGGGGTAGCAACCACATGACGAAGAAGACGCGGATCCGTGTCGCGCGGATAGCGGCCGGTGCCGTGATCGCCGCCGGTGCCTCGCTGACCGCCGCCGGTGCCGCATCCGCCGCGGAGTCCGAGGACTGCCTGCTCGGCATCCTGTGCGCCGAGGAGTCGCCGGTCCCGACGCCGCCGACCACCCCGCCGGTCCCGACCGACATCCCCACCGACGTCCCGACGGACCTCCCGACCGACCCGCCGTCGACCGAGGACCCGACCGACGAGCCGACCGAGCCCACGGACGAGCCCACCGAGCCGACCGAGGACCCGACGTCCCAGCCGACCGACCCGGGCAACGGCAACGGCAACGGCGGCGGGAACGGCAACGCCAACGGTGGCGGGAACGGCGGTGGCAACGCCGCCGACCCCGACGGCGGCGCCGCCCCGCAGGAGGAGGGCTCCTCGTCCCTCACCGACACCGGCTCGGACGCCACCCCGGCGCCGCAGGCCCAGGGCAACGGCCAGGAGCTCGCCGAGACGGGTGCCGCGCAGACCACCTTCCTGGTGATCGGCGCCGCCACGATGATCGCCGGCGGTGTCGGCTTCCGCGTCCTGCCGCGCCTCATGGGCGGCCGCGGCGGGGCTGCCGCCTGACGGTAGCCGCGTCCGTACGGACGGTAGGCGCAGCGCACAGCGCCGAGGGCCCGGAGCGTTCCGCTCCGGGCCCTCGGCCGTGTCTTAAGGGGTCTTTCGAGCCGCTGAGCGCGCCGCTAGGCGGTCTGGTGCGCCAGCAGCGCGACCGCGGCGATCAGCACGGTCAGCAGTGCGATCAGGGTCATCGGGTTCAGACCCGCGAGGAAGTTCTCCTGCTGCATCCGCTCGCGGTTCGCACGGCACACAGGGCACCGGCCCTCGCTCACGGGCGCCGCGCAGTTCGCGCACACCAGCCGGTCGTACGTCATGCGCTCGCCCTCCTTGCGCCGGTTCCTTGTGTGTAACGCTCGCGGGGGCGCGAACGTTCCCTCTCCACTGTGCCAGGTTCCTCCGGAGGGTGCGCGGTCCGCTGCAGTTCCCCGCACCCCTTGAGGTCGGCACAAAACAGCACATCCACGGCGCAACCACAGCGGGTGACTGCGGTCTGCTGCCCGGTTCGCGTATGGTCACGCTCATCTACCCCCGGCGACCCGTGGTGCATCCGTGATCCGATTCGACAATGTCTCCAAGGTCTACCCCAAGCAGACCCGCCCCGCCCTCAGGGATGTCTCCCTGGAGGTCGAGAAGGGCGAGTTCGTCTTCCTCGTGGGGTCCTCCGGCTCCGGAAAGTCCACCTTCCTGCGGCTGATCCTCCGCGAGGAGCGGTGCAGTCACGGGCAGGTGCACGTTCTCGGCAAGGACCTCGCGCGCCTGTCCAACTGGAAGGTGCCGCAGATGCGGCGCCAGCTGGGGACGGTCTTCCAGGACTTCCGCCTGCTGCCGAACAAGACGGTCGGCGAGAACGTCGCCTTCGCGCAGGAGGTCATCGGCAAGTCGCGCGGCGAGATCCGCAAGTCCGTGCCGCAGGTGCTCGACCTCGTCGGGCTCGGCGGCAAGGAGGACCGGATGCCCGGCGAGCTGTCCGGTGGTGAGCAGCAGCGTGTGGCCATCGCCAGGGCCTTCGTCAACCGGCCCAAGCTGCTCATCGCCGACGAGCCCACCGGCAACCTCGACCCGCAGACCTCCGTCGGCATCATGAAGCTGCTCGACCGCATCAACCGGACGGGCACGACCGTGGTGATGGCCACGCACGACCAGAACATCGTGGACCAGATGCGCAAGCGCGTCATCGAACTGGAGAAGGGCCGCCTCGTCCGCGACCAGGCCCGCGGTGTCTACGGCTACCAGCACTGAGACCGCACCAGAGAGTCACGGAAAGGCATAACCAGTCGCCATGCGCGCCCAGTTCGTCCTGTCGGAGATCGGCGTCGGTCTCCGCCGCAATCTGACGATGACCTTCGCCGTCGTCGTCTCCGTCGCCCTGTCGCTCGCCCTGTTCGGCGGGTCGCTCCTGATGAGCGACCAGGTCAACACCATGAAGGGCTACTGGTACGACAAGGTCAACGTCTCGATCTTCCTCTGCAACAAGAGCGACGCCGAGTCCGACCCCAACTGCGCCAAGGGCGCGGTGACGGACGACCAGAAGAAGCAGATCAAGGCCGACCTCGACAAGATGGACGTCGTCCAGACGGTCACCTACGAGTCGCAGGACCAGGCGTACAAGCACTACAAGGAGCAGTTCGGCGACTCCCCGCTGGCCAGCTCCCTCACGCCGGACCAGATGCAGGAGTCGTACCGCATCAAGCTGAAGGACCCGCAGAAGTACCAGGTGATCGCCACCGCCTTCAACGGCCGGGACGGCGTGCAGTCCGTGCAGGACCAGAAGGGCATCCTGGACAACCTCTTCAAGCTGCTGAACGGCATGAACTGGGCCGCGCGCGCGGTGATGGCGCTGATGCTGGTCGTCGCGCTGATGCTGATCGTCAACACCGTGCGCGTCTCGGCGTTCAGCCGCCGGCGCGAGACCGGCATCATGCGCCTGGTCGGCGCCTCGGGCTTCTACATCCAGGCGCCGTTCATCATGGAGGCCGCGGTCGCCGGGCTCATCGGCGGCACGCTCGCGTGCGCCTTCCTGCTGATCGCCCGGTACTTCCTCATCGACCACGGACTGGCCCTGGCCGACCAGCTGACACTGATCAACTTCATCGGCTGGGACGCCGTCCTGACGAAGCTGCCGCTCATCCTCGCCACGAGCCTGCTGATGCCCGCGTTGGCCGCGTTCTTCGCGTTGCGCAAGTACTTGAAGGTGTGACGCATACCAAGAGGGGCCGTACGGTCAACCAGCCGTACGGCCCTTCCCCTTGTCCTAGACTCACCGCCATGTCAGGTCGTGACCCGTTCTGTCAGCCCCGTCGCATCCGCCGCGGGGCCGCCCTGACATTGATGTTCGCCAGCGTGCTCGTCGCCGGCGCGGCCACGGGATCCCTCCCGCAGGCCGAGCGGAAGTCCGCGCCGGACGAGGCCCGTTCGGCCGTCCCGGCCGGGCACCACGCGGACGTCACCAGGGCGGCCGAGGAGGCCATGGCCGTCGGCAAGTCGCCGATGGAGGCCGCGAAGCGTGCCGTCAGCCGCAGCGGGGACCGCTGGGGAGCCGTCTACTCCCGGGGCGAATACGAGGAGTTCGAGGAAAGCCTCGACGGCCAGTACACCGGCGTCGGCCTGTGGGCGCGCAGCGAACGTGACGGCCGCATCGAGGTGACGAAGGTGCGCGCCGGGTCGCCCGCGGCCACCGCCGGGATCCGCCCCGGAGACCTGCTGCGCAGCGTCGACGGCGAGAAGACCGACGGGCGGCCCGTCACCGAGATCGTCTCCTTACTGCGCGGGGACGCCACCGACGCCCCCGCCGGCACCACCGTCCGACTCGGCCTGGAGCGCGGTACGCGCGCGTGGACCGAGACCCTGCGCCGGGCCCAGCTGTCCACGGACTCGGTCGATGTTCGAAAAGCCGCCGGCCCGGTCACCGTCATCCGGGTCGACACCTTCACCAAGGGCTCCGGCGACCAGGTCCGCGAGGCCGTCCGGCAGGCCCCGCCCCGCGCCGGGATCGTCCTCGACCTGCGCGGCAACTCCGGCGGCCTGGTCACCGAGGCGGTCACCGCCGCCTCCGCCTTCCTCGACGGCGGTCTGGTCGCCACGTACGACGTCGACGGCCGGCAGCGCGCCCTGCACGCCGAGCCCGGTGGCGACACGACGAGACCCCTGGTCGCGCTCGTCGACGGCGGGACGATGAGCGCGGCCGAACTCCTCACCGGCGCTGTCCAGGATCGCGGACGGGCGCTCGTCGTGGGCTCCCGGACCTTCGGCAAGGGCTCGGTCCAGATGCCGAGCCGGCTGCCCGACGGCTCCGTCGCGGAGCTGACCGTCGGGCACTACCGCACCCCTTCCGGCCGAGCGGTCGACGGCCGGGGCATCACGCCCGACCTGGAGGCCGACGAGGGAGCCCTCCAGCGGGCCGAGACCGTGCTGCGCGGCCTGGCCGGTCCCTCGTAATCCACTTCCCGCGGGCCCCCTCCGTAGTGCGAAAATGGGCGGCACTATGGCTAAGGAAAAAGGGCGCAAGCTGATCGCGCAGAACAAGAAGGCGCGGCACGACTACCTCATCATCGACACCTACGAGGCCGGTCTGGTCCTCACCGGCACCGAGGTGAAGTCGCTGCGCCAGGGACGGGCGTCGCTGGTCGACGGCTTCGTGCAGATGGACGGGCACGAGGCGTGGCTGTACAACGTGCACGTGCCGGAGTACAGCCAGGGCACGTGGACCAACCACAGCGCGCGGCGCAAGCGGAAGCTGCTGCTGCACCGCGAGGAGATCGACAAGCTGGAGTCGAAGTCGCAGGAGACGGGTCACACCATCGTGCCCCTCGCCCTGTACTTCAAGGACGGCCGCGCCAAGGTCGAGATCGCGCTGGCGAAGGGCAAGAAGGAGTACGACAAGCGTCAGACGCTCCGCGAGAAGCAGGACCGGCGCGAGGCCGAGCGGGTGATCTCGGCGGTGCGGCGGAAGCAGCGGGCGTAGGCCCTCCGGGGTGCGTGGGAATACGCTGGCATCGACCTGCGTTGGTCACGTACGATGGCACCTGCACCTCACAGCGGGTGCGAGTCCCCTCTCGCGGGGGACGACGATTGAAAAATCAACATGGGGATGATCGGTTTCGACAGCGGCTGTCGAAGCAGGGGAAGCGTGTCGAGGAAGCGGCCATGATCTCGTAAACCACAGGCCGAAAAAAATAATCGCCAATTCCAAGCGATCCATCTCCCAGGGCGAGCTCGCCCTCGCTGCCTGATCTTCAGGTAGCGAGCAGCGGCTCCCCTACTTAAGGGAGTGTCAGCCCGGGGGTGTTCCCGACCCGGATCCTGGCATCATCTAGGGAACTAAACCTCGATCCCGGTCACGGGGTGAAGAGGGAAACCACACAGTGACTGGGCCCGTCGGAGACTTGTCGGCGTGATCTCCGGGGCCGAGAAAAGCACAGCCGACTGCACACGGAGAAGCCCTGGTTCCACACCGTTGGACGCGGGTTCGATTCCCGCCATCTCCACTCATCCCATGTGGGCACAGGCCCCGTCGCTCACGAGCGGCGGGGCCTTTGTCATGCGTGACGCGTACTCGCCCGCTCCGTCAGCCGCGGCGCCAGCAGCGTCGTCTCCGGTACGGGCGTGCCGTGCAGTTTCTCCATCAGCAGTTCCACCGCTCGGGTGCCCAGCTCCGTCGCCGGCAGGGTGACCGACGTGGTCGTCGCGGGGTCGTCGGGGCAGACGGCCGTGATCGACAGGTCCTCGGGGATGCGCAGGCCGAGCTGCTGGAAGGCCGTGATCAGGGGCTCCAGGAGGGGCGCGTTGTGGACGACCAGGGCCGTCAGCGCGGGGTGATCGCGCAGCAGTCGGTCCGCGAGGTGGTGGGCCGTGGCCGGGGCCGATCCGGCGGGGTGCACCGAGGAGGCCAGCCCGTGGCGGTCGGCTGCGGCCGTGAAGCCCTCGACCAGGCGGTGGGCCGAGGCGGTCCCGCGGAGGTGGACCTCCGGCGGCGAGCTGACCAGGGCCACGGTGCGGTGGCCGAGGCGGGCCAGGTGGTGCACGCACGCCTCGCCCGCTGCCCGGTAGTCCAGGTCCACGCAGGTCAGACCGTGCGGGTCGGCGGGCAGGCCGAGCAGGACGGAGGGGCGGTTCAGGGAGCGGAGCAGGGGGAGACGTGGGTCGTGGAGGCCGATGTCCATGACCAGTAACGCGTCCACCAGCGCCGATTCCCTGACGCGGGTCAGGCCCTCCTCATGGGTGAGGAGCAGGACGTCGTGGTCGTACCCGCGTGCCGCTGTCACCACGGACTGCGTCAGACGCATCATCGCCGGTACGTGGACGCCGGCGCGCAGCGGGGCTGCCACGCCCAGGACCTTCGGCGTGCCGTGCGCCGGTGCGCCCGGCTGCGGGCGGTAGCCCAGCTCCCGGACCGCCGCCTCGACCCTGCGCCGGGTCTCGTCGGAGATCGGGCGCTTGCCGCTCAGCGCGTACGACACGGTGCTGGGGGAGACCCCGGCCCGTCGCGCCACGTCCGTGATCCTGACCATCAGGACGGCTCCAGCCCCAGCGTCAGGGAGCCGGTTCCGGCCCGTGCCCGGGCCTCGTGGCCGGCGGCGGCGAGCGCCCAGGGGGCCGCCGGGTCGCTGCATGTGGCCCGCAGGGTGTCTGCCTCGCGTACCACGGTGAAGGTGACGTCCCCGACCCGTACCGTCGTCTGGTCACCGGGCCGGAGGCCGTAGGCCCGCAGCGTCACCCCGTCGGCGTGGTCGTAGTCCGGACGGTCGTCCACCGCGCCCACCGGGATCACCGCACCCGGCCTGACCAGCAGCGGCACGCTCAGGAAGGGGTGCCGCTCGCGCACCCAGCGCGGGCCGGTCACCGGCTCGCCGGTGAGGAAGTGGGTCCAGGCGCCTTCGGGGACGTAGTACGTGACGTCGCCCTCGTCGCTGAACACCGGTGCCACGAGGAGGTCCGGGCCGAGCATGTACTGCCGTTCCAGGTGAGCGCAGCCCGGGTCGTCCGGGAACTCCAGCACCATCGCCCGCATCATCGGTACGCCCTCGGTGTGGGCGGCCCGGGCCGTCTCGTACAGGTAGGGCATGAGGCGCAGCTTCAGCCGGATGAAGTGGTGCGCGACCTCCACCGACTCCTCGTCGAACAGCCAGGGGACGCGGTAGGAGCTGCTGCCGTGCAGGCGGCTGTGCGAGGAGAGCAGGCCGAAGGCCAGCCAGCGTTTGAACACGGCCGGTGTCGGCGTGCCCTCGAAACCGCCGATGTCATGGCTCCAGAAGCCGAAGCCGGACAGGCCCAGGGACAGGCCGCCGCGCAGCGACTCCGCCATCGACTCGTACGTCGCCTCGCAGTCGCCGCCCCAGTGCACCGGGAACTGCTGGCTCCCCGCCGTCGCCGAGCGGGCGAAGAGGACGGCCTCCGCCTCGCCGCGGTGCTTGCGCAGCACCTCGAAGACCGTGCGGTTGTACAGGTACGTGTAGTAGTTGTGCATCCGCTCCGGGTCGGAGCCGTCCGACCAGGTCACATCCAGCGGCACCCGTTCGCCGAAGTCGGTCTTGAAGCAGTCGACGCCCTGGGCGAGCAGCGCCTCCAGCTTGGCGGCGTACCAGTCGCGGGCGGCCGGTGACGTGAAGTCGACCAGGGCCATGCCGGGCTGCCACAGGTCCCACTGCCAGACGCTGCCGTCCGGGCGCTTCAGCAGATGCCCGAGTGCCTTGCCCTCGGCGAACAGCGGGGAGCGCTGGGCGATGTACGGATTGATCCAGACGGAGACGCGCAGGTCACGGGCCTTGAGCCGGGCCAGCATGCCCTCCGGGTCGGGGAAGACCCGTGCATCCCACTGGAAGTCGCACCAGTGGTGCTCGCGCATCCAGAAGCAGTCGAAGTGGAAGACGGACAGGGGGAGTTCGCGTTCCCGCATGCCCTCGATGAAGGACGTCACCGTCTCCTCGTCGTAGGACGTCGTGAAGGACGTCGACAGCCACAGGCCGAACGACCAGGCGGGCGGCAGCGCCGGGCGGCCGGTCAGGGCCGTGTACTTGCGCAGGATGTCCTTCGGGGTCGGGCCGTGGACGACGTAGTACGTCAGCTCCTGCGTCTCGGCGCTGAACTGCACCCGCGACACGACCTCCGAGGCGACCTCGAAGGACACCTTGCCCGGGTGGTCGACGAAGACGCCGTAGCCCGCGTCCGTGAGGTAGAAGGGCACGTTCTTGTAGGCCTGTTCGCTGCAGGTGCCGCCGTCCGCCTGCCAGACGTCGACGACCTGGCCGTTCTTGACCAGCGGGCCGAAGCGCTCGCCCAGGCCGTAGACGGACGTGCCGACCTGGAGGACCAGCTGTTCGCGCAGGTGGTGCGCGCCGGTCGCGTCCCGCATGATGCCCATGCTCTTGTGGCCGCTGCTGGTCAGGGTGCGGCCGTGCGAGAGGAACTCGACGTGCCAGGGGCCGCCGCGGGCCACCCGCACCGACAGGTCGCCCGAGGTCAGGGTCGCGTACTCGTCGTCGTACGAGACCTGCGGGGTGGCTCCCGACCCGGTCAGCTCGAACTCGGGCCCCCGCCGCTCCCCTCCCGTGAAGTGCGTCAGCGTCAGGCCGATCACGTCGGGCATGGGCGTGTGCGCGCGGAGCGCCAGGACGGGGCCCTTCAACAGGTCCCCGCGGGTGCGGACGGGCCGGGTCGGCGCGTGGATCTCCAGCGTGCCGTCCGACTCGGTGACGTCGAGCACCTCGGCCGGGTACGCCGCGGTGACGCCCTCCCGGAGCAGCCAGTAGCCGTCGGTGAACTTCATGGTGGGGGGTCCTTCTTCCCGTGCCCGCAGGGGGTGGCACGTGACGTCGAAGCGCTTCGACGAATGAACGTATGTGGGGGTGCGTGAGGGCGTCAATGGGGCGTGCATGGTTCGGTGAAGCGATTCGACGCCCCGTACCGGGACAACGCCAGGGCCACGGCCGCCGCCGTCACCGGGATGGCGTATCCCGCCGTCGCCGACATGTGCTCCACGGTCCAGCCGCCGAGCGCGCTGCCGCAGGCGATGCCGCCGAGCAGCCCGGTCACCGCCAGGGTCATGCCCTCGTTCAGCCGGCCCTCGGGGGTGCGCTGCTGCACCAGCGTCATGGTGGTGACCATCGTCGGAGCCGTCGCCATCCCGGCGATCAGCAGCGCACCGGCCAGGAGCGGCAGCGAGCCGATGAGGGCGGCCGCGAGCAGCGGCAGGGTCAGCAGCGCCGTCATCGCGGCCACACACCACGGCAGCCGGGACGCGGCCGGCCCGGCGGGCTTCGCGGCCCCGTACAGCAGACCCGCCGCGCACGAGCCCGCCGCCTGGAGCGCCAGCACGACACCGGCCGCCGACCGGTGCCCCAGCGCGTCCGCGAACGCCAGCGTGACGACCTCCGTCGAGCCGAACACCGCGCCCATCGCCAGGCAGACCGCGAGCAGCGGCGGCATCCCGGGGGCGCGCAGCGGCGCCTTCGCGGGTATGTGCGCGCGGACCGGTGGCTCCGTGGCACGCCGGGTCGTGAACAGGACCATGCCGGTCAGCAGCAGCACCGCCCCGACGAGCGTGCCCGCCTCCGGGAAGAACGCCCCGCACAGGAAGGCCGCGAGCACCGGGCCCAGCATGAAGCACAGCTCGTCCGCGGCCTGCTCGAAGGAGTTGGCGGTGTGCAGGCCCTTGGTGTCACCGGCCAGCAGGTGCGCCCAGCGGGCCCGGGACATGCCGCCGGTGTTGGGGGTCGTGGCGGTGGCGGCGTAGGAGGCGAACAGGGTCCAGTCGGGGGCGTCGTAGCGGACGCACAGCAGCAGGGCGAGCGAGCCGAGGACGGCGAACACCGTGGCGGGCAGGGCCACCCGGGCCTGGCCGTGCCGGTCGACGAGGCGCGCGGTCCACGGCGCGACCACCGCGGTCGCCGCGAGCCCCGTCGCCGTGACGGCACCGGCGAGGGCGTACGAGCCCCGCGTTGCGGCGATCATGACGACCGCGCTGACGCTGAACATGCCCATCGGCAGCCGGGCGATCAGGTTCCCGGCGGTGAACGCACGGGCGCCGGGCAGCCCGAAGAGGCGGCGGTACGGGGTGAGTTGCGGCATCCGCCCACCGTCACCCGGAGACGACCGGGCGGTCCAACACCTGTTCCGTGCGGAATCACGCACCTGGGTTGTAGGACTGGCGGGAAATATTCGCCGCCTGTTCTTCATACAGAGATATGGAGAGCCCTTAATGGCGCATGGAAAAGATGCTCAACGGGGAAATCCTTCACTCTTTTGCCGCGCATCCGCCGAAGTGGGCCGACGGTTAGTCGGTACATGACCGAGGCGACCAGGAAAGAAGGCTGGGCGGTAACGCTCGGCCCCTACACCTACATTCCCGCTCCAGCCCACTCGTCGGCCACCGTCAAAGGCACGCTCACCAAGGGCGGTTGCCCGGTCGCGCTCCAGGTGACCGAGCCGGTTCTGCGCGATTTCATCGATGCCATGAGCGTGCTGGAAAAGGATCTCGCCCGGCGGTGGATCAGTGCGACGGAATGGCCCGCTTTCGCGCTCGCTGAATAGTCGGGCCGCGCTATGTACGACAAAGGAAATGAGGGCACCGGCCGGCACCGGGCGCCCACACGGGATTTCGTGACCCCGCTGACGCCCCCGGATCCGACCTGGGACCCGGCGGAGGAACTGGCGTTCATCCTCGAGGAGGCGCTCGGGGAGCAGGGGCCGAGGATCCCCGTCCCACGTGACGTGGCACCGGCCGCCCCCGCGGACCCGGCCCCGGCCCCGGCCCCGGCCGAGCGCATGCAGCGGCTCCAGGACATCACCGAGGAACTGCCGCCCGTGCGGGAGGTCCCCCGGCGGCACCGCAAGGTCCGGGCCCGCCGAGCACCGGGCGTGCTCCGCTGGACCAGCTTCCTCATCGCCGTCCTGACGGCCGTCATCGCCTCCGCGGTGGGCCTCCTGAGCGGCATGGTCGCCTACGACCCGCTGCGCCTGGTCGCCGCGTCCCCAGCGGAGCGCACCCTCCGCACCTGGTGGCCCCTGCTGGTGTACGGGCCCTGGCTGGTGGCCTCCCTGTCCGTCCTGCGGGCCGCGCTGCACCAGCGCCGTGCCGTGCACTCCTGGTGTGTGGTGCTGGTCTTCTCGTGCGTCGCCGTGCTGCTGTGCGTCGCCCAGGCGCCGAGGACCGTCCTCGGTACCGCGGCCGCGGCCCTGCCCGGGCTGGCGGCGCTGGCGTGCTTTCAGCAAGTCGTCCGGCAGATCACGCTGACGCGTCCGCCCGTGCGCACGGTGCCTCGGCACCGGCTGGGGCAGGTTCCGTCGAGGGAATGCCCTGGTGGGGAGGGCCCGGATGGCCAGGTGCCGGGCGTCGGTGCCGGTTCGGGGGCGGCCGCGGGTGAGTGCGTGGGTGAGGGCGAGGGGCCCGAGAAGACCGCCGGGGGCTGATCGGGCAGGCCGCCGTTGTAGGTTCACGGCATGTCCGGCCACCTCGATCCCCGACTCCTGCGTGCCTTCGTCACCGTCGCCGAGGAACTGCACTTCACCCGTGCCGCGGTGCGCCTGCACACGGCCCAGCAGGCGCTGAGCCGGGACGTGCGGCGGCTGGAGCGGGAGCTGGGCGCCGAGTTGTTCGTCCGGACCACCCGGCAGGTGGCGCTCACGCCCGACGGAGGGCGGCTGCTGCCGTACGCCCGCCGCGTGCTCCGGGCGCAGGAGGAACTGCTCGCCGCCTTCGACCGGGCCCGGCCCCTGCTGGTGGACCTCAACTCCCCGGGCCTGGTCACACCGCGGCGCGTGCTGCACCGGGCGCGTGAACTCTCCCCCGGGCACGAGCTGATGGCCCGCTACGAGAGCGGACTGACCGGAGCCGCCGGGGAGTTGCTCGCGGGCCGGCTGGACGCGTCGTTCGGACGGTTCGCCGGGCTGGACCCGGCGCTGCGGGCCGGGCTGGACCACCAGCCCGTGCGGTACGAGCCGATGGCGATCGTGCTGCCCGAGGACCACCGGCTGGCCCCGCTGGCTCAGGTGCCGCTCGCCGAGCTGGTCGGCGAGGCCGTCTACGCGGGCGCCGGCAATCCCCGCACGCCGGAGTGGACCGGCCTCGCGCGGCTGCTGTTCGAGGGACGGGGCATCGAGATCGCGCCACCGGCGCCACTGGCCGTCGGGGAGGAGGAGTTCCAGCGGATCATGGCCCGTACGCGCCACCCGGTCCTGGCCGTCGTGGGGTTCCCGGCCATGCCGGCGACGGTGTCACGTCCCCTGGTCGATCCCGTTCCGCTCTCTCCCGTGTCGCTGGTGTGGCGCAAGGGCCTGACGCACCCCGCGCTCGATGCGCTGCGGCGGGCGGCGGCGCGGCTCGCGGCGGAGGAGGGGTGGCTGCGCAGGCCCGCCGGAGGGTGGGTTCCCGCCACCGACGATGTCCTCATGGCGTCTCACGGCTGACACGATTCGGCACGCCGTCCACACACAACCTCCGCGTGCGCTACATTCGACGCCTGAGCACGGTGTGGTAATAGGGGGCGCTCTGGACGGGTTGGGGACCCGGTCCGGACGACGGGTGCTCAGGTCGCAAGCGCACCTGAACCATCCCGTGGGGGGAAGTGCGTGCGCGTGACACAGTGGCGAGAAGACGCCCAACCCGAATGGCCCGAGGCCGCAGCGAGGACCAGTGAACTCCCCGCGGACGGCAGAGCCCGGGACCGGAGAGCCACGCAGGTCTTCTCCGGCGGCGACGTCCAGGTGACGGGCGCTCGCCCGTCCGCCGGGACGGACGTGACGGAGATACTGCGCGGCATTCCCCGGCAGAGCGAGGGCGAGGCCGACTCGTTCGCCGCGGGCACCGCGGCGCGGCCGGCCGTCCGCGACCCCTGGCAGGAGGACGCCGACGCGGCCGGGCACGGTGCCGGTTCCGCCGGGCACGGTCTCGATTCCGCCCCGCACGGTCCTGAATCCGCCGGGCACACCCACGATCCGCACGAGGTGACCGTCCAGCTCGACGCCGTTCAGCTCGGGGACGGATTCGTACGGCAGGCCAAGGAAGGCATCGGCGCGGTCACCGCCGCCGACCGGCCCGTCTTCGTGGACGAGTCCGGCCGCCGCAGCAGGCGTCTCCGCCGGATCGGCATGGCCGTCGCCGTGGCCTGCGGGGTCTACGCCGTCGTCATCGTCGCCACGGTGCTGTCGGGCAACTCCAACGCGCCCTGGCTGCCCGTGCCCGGTCAGGAGGAGGGCCGGCCGGCCGGGCAGGTCGACACACCGTCGCTGCCCGCGGAGTCGGCACCGACCGGTGACACCGGCGCCACCGCCCCGGGCAGCGCGCCGACGACGGACGAGGCCACGGCACCCTCGCCCGGCCCCGGCGCCCTCGAACCCGCGGCCTCCCCGGGCCCGGGCCGTGCCGGTGCGACCGCCAAGCCCTCACCGACCGCGACCCGGACCACACCGGCCCCGGGCACGGGCGTGACCGACCCGACCCCGACGCAACCGTCGGCCCCGCCGAGTTCGCCCGCCCCCGACCCGACGCCGACGAGCAACCCCACGCCCGGGCCGACCCAGACCACCGGCACCGTCGACGACGGCGACACGGGCACCGTCGCCGACGGCCCGCCCGAGCCCCAGCCGACCCCCGAACCACCAGCTGCGTAGCGGCTCCGCCGGTTCGGCGGGAGTCGCCGGGGCTGTCGGGCCTCGCTGATCAGCCGGGCTGTCGGGTCTGCCGAGTCGTGGCCGGAGCGCCGAGCCCGCGGTCTGCTGACCTGTTGGCCATCGGGCCTGCCGAGTCGGCCTGTCGGGCGGAGTCGACGGGCTTGCCGGGTCCTGCTGGTCAGCCGGGTCACCGGGCGCGCCGGGTCGGTCCATCGGCAGGGGCCGCCGGGCCTGCCGATGAGCCGGAGCGCCGGACGCCGAGTCGGTCGATCGACCCGGGTCGTCGAGCCTGCGGCCTGCTGACCAGCCAGGTCCTTGGGCCGGCCGGGCCAACCGTCTGGCCGGGCCCTGCCCGTCGATCGGCTCGGGCGGGGCCGTGGTGGCCGGCCGACTGGCCGGCTTCCGTAGGCCGGGCCTGGCTGAGCGGCCTCAGCTCCGCCGGGCCGGTTGACAGGCAGGGGAGGGCTCCCCGGGCCGCCGCACCTCCGCCCGCCTGGCAGGCCGTCCGCCGTCCGGCCGCCCGGCACACCCACCGCCGAACCCGACCGCCCGATCCGCCCCGACCGGGCCCGTCACCCCTCCCCACATCACCCCGTCCCCGCACCACCCCGGAGTACCACCCAAATGGCAACCCGTTCTCATCGCCCCGGCACCGCGACCGGTGCCCCTGGCGGTTCCCGTGGGCGTTTGCGTCGGCGGCTGCCCATGCGGCTGCTGCTGCCGCTGCTCGTGCTGGTCGCTCTGCTGGCGATGCTCATGCTGCGCGGCTACGTGCACAGCGAGATCCTGGCCGACCACCGGGTCGGCCCGCCCGCGGCCAACGACCAGGTCCCGAAAGAGATCCTCAAGGGCGGGCCCGTCATCGACACCCGTGAAGGGCGGCCCACCAGTCTGGAACTCCCGGACCACGAGCTGGTGCTGACCTTCGACGACGGGCCCGACCCGAAGTGGACGCCCAAGGTCCTCGACGTGCTGAAGAAGCACGACGCCCGGGCCGTCTTCTTCATCACCGGCACGATGGCGTCCCGCTACCCGGACCTCGTCCAGCGCATGGTCGACGAGGGACACGAGATCGGGCTGCACACCTTCAACCACCCCGACCTGTCGTTGCAGAGCAAGAGCCGGGTCGACTGGGAACTGTCCCAGAACCAGCTCGCGCTGGCCGGTGCGGCCGGCATCCGCACCTCGCTGTTCCGCCCGCCCTACTCGTCGTTCGTCCAGAACATGGACAACAGGTCCTGGCCGGTCACCGAATACATCGGCAGCAAGGGCTACATCACCATCGTCAACAACACCGACAGCGAGGACTGGCGCAGGCCCGGCGTCCGGCAGATCATCCGCAACGCCACGCCGAAGGGCGGCAAGGGCGCCATCGTGCTGATGCACGACTCCGGCGGCGACCGCTCCCAGACCGTCGCCGCGCTCGACCGGTACATCACCGGGCTGAAGGACCAGGGCTACCGCTTCCACACCCTCACCGCCGCCCTGGACGCCCCCAGCGCGCACACCCCGGTCGCGGGACTGGAGGCGGTCAAGGGCGAGGCGTGGGTCTTCCTGGTGCAGGCCTCCGAGAAGACGACCGGCGTTCTGGTCACGGGTCTCGCCGTCGTCGGCGTGCTGGTCTTCGGGCGTCTCGGGCTGATGCTGATCCTGTCCGTCGCGCACGCCCGGCGGGTCCGCCGGCGCGGCTTCCGCTGGGGCGCGACCGTCACCGAACCCGTGTCCGTCCTCGTGCCCGCCTACAACGAGGCCAAGTGCATCGAGCAGACGGTCCGTTCCCTCGTCGCCAGCGACCATCCCATCGAGGTGCTGGTCATCGACGACGGCTCGACCGACGGCACCGCCCGCATCGTCGAGAACCTCGGGCTGCCCGGCGTACGCGTCATCCGGCAGCTCAACGCGGGCAAGCCCGCCGCCCTCAACCGGGGCATCGCCAACGCCCGCCACGACCTGATCGTGATGATGGACGGCGACACCGTCTTCGAACCGACCACCGTCCGCGAACTGGTGCAGCCCTTCGGCGACCCGCGCGTGGGCGCCGTCGCGGGCAACGCCAAGGTCGGCAATCGGGACTCGCTCATCGGCGCGTGGCAGCACATCGAGTACGTCATGGGCTTCAACCTCGACCGCCGCATGTACGACGTGCTGCGCTGCATGCCGACGATCCCCGGCGCGGTCGGCGCGTTCCGGCGCAGCGCCCTGGAACGCGTCGGCGGCATGAGCGACGACACGCTCGCCGAGGACACCGACATCACCATGGCCCTGCACCGCGACGGCTGGCACGTGGTGTACGCGGAGAAGGCCATCGCCTGGACCGAGGCCCCGGAGTCCGTCCAGCAGTTGTGGTCCCAGCGCTACCGCTGGTCGTACGGCACGATGCAGGCGATCTGGAAGCACCGCCGCTCCCTCGTCGAGCGGGGCCCCTCGGGCCGCTTCGGCCGCGTGGGCATGCCGCTGGTGTCGATGTTCATGGTCGTGGCGCCCCTGCTGGCCCCGCTCATCGACGTGTTCCTGCTGTACGGGCTGGTGTTCGGCCCGACCGAGAAGACCATCGGCGCCTGGCTGGGCGTCCTCGCCGTACAAGGGGTGTGCGCGGCCTACGCGTTCCACCTGGACAAGGAACGCATGACCCACCTGATCTCGCTCCCGCTCCAGCAGCTCCTGTACCGCCAGCTCATGTACGTCGTCCTCCTCCAGTCCTGGATCACCGCCCTCACCGGCGGCCGGCTGCGCTGGCAGAAGCTCCGGCGTACGGGCGCGGTGGGCCTGCCCGGGGGCGGAACCGTGCCCCAGCAGCAGATGGACGGGAGGCCGGTCGCATGACCACGGCTTCCGTGACCGAGGCTCCGCAGAAGGAGCAGACCCCTTCCGGACGGCCCGTCCGCGACCGTTATTTCGACCTGTTGCGAGCCCTCGCGCTGTTCCGCGTCGTGCTGTACCACCTCACCGGCTGGGCCTGGCTGCCGCTGGTGTTCCCGTCGATGGGCGTGATGTTCGCCCTCGCCGGCAACCTCATGGCCCGCTCGCTGAAGCGCCCGCCCGTCCAGGTGATCCGCGGCCGGATGCGCCGCCTGCTGCCCCCGCTGTGGCTGCTGGGCGTCGTGGGCGTCACCGGCATGGTCCTCCAGGGCTGGGGGCCGGACGCCGACGGGCATCCCGGCTGGTGGTTGCTCCACCTCACGTTCTGGATCGTCCCGCTGAGCGACCCGCCCTACGCGGAGGGCCTGCCCGGGCTCCACGGTTACGTCGGCGAGAACTGGGCCGCCGACCTCGCGGGCCCGCTGTGGTACATCCGCGCCTACCTCTGGTACGTCCTGCTGTCCCCGCTGCTCCTCAAGGCCCTGCGCGCGATGCCGGTGGTCACGCTCGCCATGCCGATCGCCCTGGCGGTGGCCTTCGAGCGGGGCTACCTCGATCTGCCCGGCGAGCGGATCCCCTCGGCGCTCACCGACTTCTCCACCTTCGGCGCCTGCTGGATCCTCGGCATGGCCCACCAGGAGGGCATCCTGCGGCGGCTGCCGCGCTACCTCGTCCCCTCCGTGGCGCCCGCCATCGCGCTGGCCGGCCTCTGGTACGCCCTGCACCACGGCTTCGGCCCGGGCAACGACCTGGACAGCATGCCCCTGGCGCAGGCCCTGTGGTCCTTCGGCACGGTGCTCCTGCTGCTGCACGTCAGCCCGTCCTGGTCCGAGTGGCCGCGCCGGCTGCGCCGCTGGGCGGGGCCGATCGGCCTGCTCAACTCCCGGGCGGTGACGATCTACCTCTGGCACAACATCTGCATCCTGGTCGCCGTGACCCTGTGGGACCGGCTGTGGAGTGTCACCGTGCTGGAGCAGAACGTCCCCGGGCTGCTGGAGAGTCCGTGGCCGGTGCTGCTCCTGGTGTGGGTGCTGATCGGCGGCTGCGTCATGGCGTTCGGCTGGGTCGAGGACCTGGCGGCGAAGCAGAAGCCCCGGTTGTGGCCGGCAAGTGAGCCTCGGGTGAGGGTTCGAGGGAGCCGGAGGCGCCGGGCAAGCGGCGGTTAGGGCCTGCCGCCCGGATCGCGTCCCGGTGTGGAAAACTGCCCGGGTTGCGCATGTGAACAACTGTGCCCAGTGAGTGGCCGGGGGAGCGGTGGGATGAGTAAGCGGCAGACACAGAAGATGCTGCGGCTGATGGCGAGCGGAGAACCGGTCGAGCTCACCAGCCCGATGGCGTCCGTGAAGAAGCTCGCCCGGCTGGCCTTCGTCGCCCAGCAGTTCGGCTACGAGTACGCGGACGTCCGGCAGAGCAGCGGCCGCAACGGCGCGCTCACCATGCTGATCCTGCCCGACCCCAGCCCGCAGGCCCGGGCCCGGGCCGCACAGAACTGGGCGCAGTACCCGGGCGCCGGTGACGGCGTCTCCCTCCCGCCGCTCGTGCCGGACGCCTTCGAGCTCCTCAAGGCCCGCATCAACTTCGACCTCACCGGCAAGAGCGCCGAGAAGCGCATGGGCTACGGGGCCCTCGGCGCCACCGCGGGCTGCGTGATCCTCGCCTTCCGCGCCGGCGGTGAGTCCTTCGACTTCATCGCGGCGGGTGTGGTGTGGCTGCTGGTCATGGCGATCCTCGGCATCGGGCTGCTGGTCACGCGGCGGCGCAACGCGAAGTTCGCCGCGCGCTTGCAGGCGGCCGGCTTCCTGCCGGTGACCGATGAGAACGGGCGGCTGCGGTACCTGCCGCCCGGGGCGCAGATGCCGGGGCACGGCAATCCCTTCGGGGGAGGGCCGTACGGCGGCGGGCAGGTGCCCGGGGTGCCGGGTCAGCCCGGCGGGATGCCCGCTCCGACCGGAGGCGCCCCCGCGGGTCACGGACAGCAGGCGCCGGGACCGTATGCCCAGCCGGCACCGGGCCCCTACCCCGCCCAGCCGGCACCGGGCCCCTACCCCGCCCAGCCGGCACCGGGCCCCTACCCCGCCCAGCCGGCACCGGGCCCCTACCCCGCCCAGCCGGCACCGGGTGCGTACCCCGCCCAGCCCGGGCCGGGTCCGTACGGTGGCCGGCCCGCGCCCGGCCCGTACCCCGCCCCGCCCGCGCCCGGCCCGTACGGTGCTCAGCCCCCCGGCCCTTACAGTCAGCCGTATTCGCAGCCGTATCCCCAGCAGAACCCCCACGGGCAGCCCCCGCAACGCTGACCCGACGCCACCGGACCTCTCATCCCGCCCCGGCCCGGGGTGAGAGCAAAGTTCCCTTGCGGTCACCCGATGGCACAGCCACGAAACGCGTCCTCCCTACCTTCGGGATCAGCACTCATGGAACGACCGAGTCCCGGAGCAAGTGGAGGCGTCATGACAGGCCCTGGCACGGCACCCGCACCCCCGAGCAGGGGCGGACGCTGGATCCAGCACTGGGATCCGGAGAACGAGACCTTCTGGAAGGAGACCGGCGAGAAGATCGCCCGCCGGAACCTCTTCTTCTCCGTGCTCTCCGAGCACATCGGATTCTCGATCTGGACCCTGTGGTCCGTTCTGGTCCTCTTCATGGGCCCGGAGTACGGACTGACCCCGGCCGACAAGTTCATGCTGACCTCGATGGTCACGCTCGTCGGCGCCGTCGTCCGAGTCCCCTACACCTTCGCCGTCGCGATCTTCGGCGGCCGGAACTGGACGATCATCTCCGCCGGCCTCCTCCTCGTCCCGACCGTCGCCGCGTTCACCGTGATGGAACCGGGCACCTCCTTCTCCACCTTCCTCCTCGTCGGCCTGCTCGCCGGCATCGGCGGCGGCAACTTCGCCTCCTCCATGACCAACATCAACGCCTTCTTCCCGCTGCGGAAGAAGGGCTGGGCCCTCGGCCTGAACGCGGGCGGCGGCAACATCGGCGTACCGGTGATCCAGCTGGCCGCCCTCGCGATCATCGGCGCCGGCGGCGGGCCGCGCGTGCTGCTCGGGATCTACATCCCGCTGATCCTCGTGGCCGCCGTCATGGCCGCGCTCTTCATGGACAACCTCGAGAACGTGAAGAACGACACCGGCGCCGCCAAGGACGCCGCGCGGGACGCCCACACGTGGATCATGTCCTTCCTCTACATCGGCACGTTCGGGTCCTTCATCGGCTACAGCTTCGCCTTCGGGCAGGTCCTCCAGAACCAGTTCGGACGCACCCCGCTGGAGGCGGCGTACGTCACCTTCATCGGTCCGCTCCTCGGCTCGCTGATCCGGCCGCTGGGCGGCTGGATGGCCGACAAGTACGGCGGCGCGAAGATCAGCCTGTGGAACTACGTCGCCATGGGAGTCGCCACGTCGGTGCTGATCGGTGCCTCCATGGAGAAGTCGCTGGCGCTGTTCACCGCCGCGTTCGTGGTGCTGTTCGTGCTCAGCGGGCTCGGCAACGGCTCGACGTTCAAGATGATCCCGGGCATCTTCCAGAACAAGGCCCTCGCCAAGGGACTGGAGGGCGAGGCTGCCGCGGCCTACGGGCGCCGGCTCTCCGGGGCATCCATGGGCCTCATCGGCGCGGTGGGCGCGCTCGGCGGCGTCGGCATCAACCTCGCCTTCCGCCAGTCCTTCCTCTCCTACGGCTCCGGCACCGGGGCGTTCGTCGCCTTCCTCGCCTTCTACGCGGTGTGCTTCGCGGTCACCTGGGCCGTATACCTTCGCCGTACGGCTCCCCGGGTACCCGCCACCACGGCGACCTCGGAGGCGAAGCCGCAGCTCAGCTACGCCAAGGTGTGACGTAACACCAGCGACATCAAGCCGATCCGGGCCTGTCACGAGCCGTTGACAGGCTCGATCGGCATGTAGGTACGCCGTACCCACGAAGTACGACGACTCGGGACGAGAGCCATGTACGAGGAAGAACAGCGACCGGACCACGGACCCCTGGCGGGTTTCACCGTGGGCGTGACGGCCGCGCGCCGGGCCGACGAGCTGGGGACGCTGCTCCAGCGGCGCGGTGCCGCCGTCCTGCACGCCCCTGCCCTGCGGATCGTGCAGCTCGCCGACGACAGCGAACTGCTGGGCGCGACGAAGGAGCTCATCCGCCAGGTGCCGGACATCGTGGTCGCCACGACCGCGATCGGCTTCCGGGGCTGGGTCGAGGCCGCTGACGGCTGGGGACTCGGCGACGATCTGCTGTCGCGGCTCGGCGGTGCACGGATCCTGGCGCGCGGGCCCAAGGTCAAGGGCGCGGTCCGGGCCGCCGGGCTGACGGAGGAGTGGTCGCCGTCGTCGGAGTCCATGGCCGAGGTGCTCGACCGGCTGCTGGAGGAGGGCGTCGACGGGCGGCGGATCGCCATCCAGCTGCACGGTGAGCCGCTGCCCGGGTTCGTGGAGGCGCTGCGGGAGGGCGGGGCGGAGGTCGTGGGCGTGCCCGTCTACCGGTGGATGCCGCCGGAGGACATCGCCCCGGTGGACCGCCTCCTGGACGCGACGGTCTCCCGGGGCGTGGACGCGCTGACCTTCACCAGCGCCCCGGCCGCGGCCTCCCTGCTCTCCCGGGCGGAGGAGCGCGGGATGCTCCCCGAGGTGCTGGGGGCCCTGAGCCACGACGTGCTGCCGGCCTGCGTCGGCCCGGTCACCGCCCTGCCGCTGCAATCCCGCGGCATCGACACGATCCAGCCCGAGCGCTTCCGGCTCGGCCCCCTCGTCCAGCTCCTCTGCAAGGAACTGCCCGGCCGGGCACGCTCGCTGCCGATCGCCGGGCACCGGGTGGAGATCCGCGGCCACGCCGTCCTGGTCGACGGCGACCTCAAGCCCGTGCCGCCCGCCGGCATGTCCCTGCTCCGTGCCCTCTCCCGCCGCCCCGGCTGGGTGGTCGCCCGCGCGGAACTCCTGCGCGCCCTCCCCGGCTCGGGCCGCGACGAACACGCGGTCGAGACGGCCATGGCCCGTCTCCGCACGGCCCTCGGCACCCCGAAACTGATCCAGACGGTGGTCAAGCGGGGTTACCGCCTCGCCCTGGACCCGGCAGCGGAGACGAAGTACGCGGACGCGTGAGCGTGTCCGCGAGTTGAGCGGGATACCGCCACACCGACACCCGCCGCGCGGCCCTGGGCGACGCGCGGCCCGTGCGAGGGGTTTCCGGCGCCGGAGTGGGCAGGCACTGTAAGAGGGAACGGTTTCCCAGCCCTCTCACTGGCACCTCACCGCAATCTCGCGACCGGGGTGCACCCCTAGGCGGTGACAGGCACATGGCACTGGGTACGGCCACGGCCCCGTACGAGCTGCGGTTCGACGCCGGGCGGATCTGCCTCGATCTGCTCTCCACCACGCATCCGGAGGAACGGCTCGACTCCGTGGACGTGCTGCGCGCCTGGATCACCGGCTCCGGGCTGGTCCCGGCGGACACCGCCCTGGCCCACGCCGACGCCGCCTGGCTGGTCGCCTTCCGCGAACTGCGCGGCCAGGTCGACCGGTTGGTGCGCGGCTGGTCGGGATCCGGAGCCCGGGCGTACGACTTCGCGCTCGCGCGCGTCAACGACGTCGCCCGTACCGCGCCCCCGGCCCCGTGCGCCGTCCGAGGGGGAGACGGCGAGCTCGTACGGCAGTTGGACGGCCCGCCCGGCTGCCCCGCCCTGCTCGCGGCCGTCGCCCGGGACGCCGTGGACCTGCTGACCGACCCCGCCGCCCGCGCGGCCCTGCGCCAGTGCGAGGGCGACAGCTGTCCCATCGTGTACCTCGACACCTCCCGGGGGCGCAGGAGGCGCTGGTGCTCCAGCGAGGTCTGCGGGAACCGCGAACGGGTGGCCCGGCACCGCCGCCGCGCGGCGCTCACCCGCGTTTAAGTCCCTTTTGCCCACCGAGGCAGGGTCGTTGATCGGTTACTGCACCCAATTCACCTGTCCTAAATGCGACTTCTGTGGACGCACTGTCGAAGTGATTTCGATTACATGCCGTTTACCTACGCACCCGTAGGGAAAGCCTGGCTTGATCTGGTCGATGTGGCGGAAATGTAAAGAACGTGGGGTGGGAATGTGCTCCCATGTCCCCCTCGTCACGTCACTTCGAAGAAATCTGTCACGCCACTTTGAACACCCAACGCCTCGCGTCCGTACGGCATGTGGAGCGACCGACTGGGGGAACCCCCGGACACCGGAGGTGGGCGTGCGCAAGGATTCCGTCGTGGCCAATGAACGTGCACCGAGGGCCCGACATCGCATGTCCCAGCCCTCGGAACCCGACGAGGAGCTGATGCGTGCGCTGTATCGCGAACACGCCGGACCCCTGCTGGCGTACGTCCTGCGCCTGGTCGCCGGAGACCGGCAGCGCGCCGAGGACGTCGTGCAGGAGACGCTCATCCGTGCCTGGAAGAACGCCGGTCAGCTCAATCGGGCGACCGGATCGGTACGCCCCTGGCTGGTGACGGTCGCCCGGCGCATCGTCATCGACGGCCACCGCAGCCGGCAGGCCCGGCCGCAGGAGGTCGACCCGTCGCCGCTGGAGGTCATCCCCGCGGAGGACGAGATCGACAAGGCGCTGTGGCTGATGACTCTGTCGGACGCACTCGACGACCTGACCCCCGCCCACCGGGAGGTGCTCGTCGAGACGTACTTCAAGGGGCGTACCGTCAACGAGGCGGCCGAAACCCTGGGCATACCCAGCGGAACCGTCCGCTCCAGGGTCTTCTACGCTCTGCGTTCCATGAAGCTGGCACTGGAGGAGCGGGGGGTGACGGCGTGATGAGTGTTTACGGGGGTAACCAGGGGTTCGGTACGGGAGGCATGGGTATGTCTGGTCCCATGCAGGAATCTCCGGTGCCGAACGAGCACGAGACCGTCGGCGCCTACGCTCTCGGCATCCTCGACGACGCCGAAGCAACCGCTTTCGAAGCCCACCTCGCGACCTGTGAATGGTGCGCCCAGCAGCTCGACGAACTGGCCGGCATGGAGCCGATGCTCGCCGCCCTCGCCGACCTGCCCGGCTCCGGCACACCGGCGATCGGCGAGTCGCTGTCCGCGAAGCCCCGGCCGCGCCTGGTGGAGAAGCTGGTCGACGAGGTCGCCGACCGCCGCGCCCAGAAGCGCCGCCGCAGTTTCTACATGGTGGCCGCGGCCGGCGCGCTGATCATCGGCGGCCCCTTCGTCGCGGTGGCGACGAACAGCGGCGGTGACGGCGGCGGCGCGGAGAACCGCCCGCTCGCGGCGAGCCCCGCCAAGGAGGCCTTCGACGGCATCTCCGACAAGATCTCGGCCACCGACCCGACCACCAAGGTCACCGCGACGGTCGCCCTCCAGAAGAAGGACTGGGGGACGGGCGTGGTCACCGAGCTCAAGAACGTCAAGGGCCCGCTGAAGTGCGCCCTCGTCGCGGTCGGCAAGAACGGCGAGCGGGAGACCCTCTCCTCCTGGTCCGTCCCGGAATGGGGCTACGGCCTCCCGGACGCCAAGTCCGAGAAGGCCAAGGAGCCCCTGTACGTCCAGGGCGGCGCCGCCTTCGGGCCGAACGAGATCGACCACTTCGAGGTCGTGACCTTCGACGGCAAGCGGCTGGTCGAGGTCGACGCGTAGCCTTACCGGGTCCCCTTCGCGTACGGTGGACGGCTGCCCAGCACGTCAGAAGGGGGCCCGGTGGCCGCTCAGGCTCAACAGGAAACCGCGCTCGACTCCCTGAGAGACAGAGAGATCAGCGTCGAACAGGAACACCTGGACCGGGTGTACCGGCGCCTCGAGGAGAAGATCCACGAGGCCGAGTTCCTCATGAACGACGCGGCCCAGCGCGGCCAGGTCGGCACGCCCGGCGCGCTCGCCGAGCGGGACGCCCAGGTCTTCCGGGCCGGCATACACCTCAGCCGGCTGAACAACGAGTTCGAGGACTTCCTCTTCGGCCGTATCGACCTGCTGCGCGGCAAGGACGGCAAGAAGGGCCCCGACGGCGCGTACACCGCCGTGGAGCCCGCCGAGGGCGCGGTCCGGGAGGACAACACCGCCGACATCGCCGAGACACTGCACATCGGCCGCATCGGTGTCCTCGACCAGGACTACGCCCCGCTGGTCATCGACTGGCGGGCCCCGGCCGCCGCTCCCTTCTACCGCTCGACGCCCGTGGACCCCGGCCGGGTCGTCCGCCGCCGGGTCATCCGCTCCAAGGGCCGCAAGGTGCTGGGCGTCGAGGACGACCTGATGCGCCCCGAGCTGACGGCCTTCCTCGACGGCCACGAGTTGCCCGTCATCGGCGACGGCGCCCTGATGGCCGCGCTCGGCCAGGCCCGCAGCCACACCATGCGCGACATCGTCGCCTCCATCCAGGCCGAGCAGGACCTGGTCATCCGCGCCCCCGCCGCCTCCGTGACGTACGTCGAGGGCGGCCCCGGCACCGGCAAGACCGCCGTCGCCCTGCACCGCGCGGCCTACCTCCTCTACCAGGACCGGCGCCGGTACGCGGGCGGCATCCTGATCGTCTCGCCGACCCCGCTGCTCGTCGCCTACACCGAGGGCGTGCTGCCCTCCCTCGGCGAGGAGGGCCAGGTCGCCATCCGCGCCATCGGCTCACTCGTCGACGGCGCCGAGGCCACGCTCTACGACCCGCCTTCCGTGGCCCGCGCCAAGGGCTCCTCCCGCATGCTCAAGGTGCTGCGCAAGGCCGCGCGCGGAGCCCTGGAGCTGAACGATCCACCGGCCCGGCTGCGCGTCGTCGCCTTCGGCCGCCGCCTGGAGCTGGAGGCCGAGCAGCTGGCGGGCATCCGCCGCGCCGCCCTCGGCGGCACCGCCCCCGTGAACCTGCTGCGCCCCCGCGCCCGCAAGCTCCTGCTGGACGCCCTGTGGGAGCAGTCCGGCGCGGCGGGCCGCCACACCGACCCGGAACTCGCCGCCGAGCTGCGCTCCTCCTTCGACGAGGACATCACCTCCGAGGACGCCTTCACCGCCTTCCTCGATGCCTGGTGGCCGGAGCTGACCCCGGCGGCCGTCCTGGACGCCATGGCCGACGAACGGCGCCTCGGCCGCTGGGCCCGCCGCATCCTCAACCCCGGCGAGATCCGCAAGGTCGCCCGCTCCCTCAGGCGCGACGGCCGCTCCGTGCACGACATCGCGATGCTCGACGAGCTCCAGGCCGTCCTCGGCGCCCCCGCCCGCCCCCGCAAGAAGCGCGAGCTCGATCCGCTCGACCAGCTCACCGGCCTGGAGGAGCTGATGCCGGTGCGCGAGGAGACGCAGCGCGAGCGCGCCGAGCGCCTCGCGCAGGAGCGCACCGAGTACGCGCACGTCATCGTCGACGAGGCCCAGGACCTCACCCCGATGCAGTGGCGCATGGTCGGCCGCCGCGGCCGGCACGCCACCTGGACGGTCGTCGGCGACCCGGCCCAGTCCTCCTGGTCCGACCCGGACGAGGCCGCCGAGGCCCGCGACGAGGCCCTCGGCACCCGCCCGCGCCGCCGCTTCGAGCTCACCGTCAACTACCGCAACCCGGCCGAGATCGCCGAGCTGGCCTCGAAGGTGCTCGCCCTGGCCATGCCCGGCTCCCAGTCCCCGAAGGCGGTCCGCTCCACCGGCGTCGAGCCCCGCTTCACGGTCGTGCGCGACACCTTGGCCGAAACCGTCCGTGCCGAGGCCGCCCGGCTGCTGGAGCGGGTCGACGGCACGGTCGGCGTCGTCGTCGCCATGCAGCGCCGCGAGGAGGCCCGGCGCTGGCTCGCCGGGCTCGGCGACCGGGTCGTGGCACTCGGCAGCCTGGAGGCGAAGGGCCTGGAGTACGACGCGACGGTCGTGGTCTCCCCGGCGGAGATCGCCGACGAGTCCCCGGCCGGTCTGCGTGTGCTCTACGTCGCACTGACCCGGGCCACCCAGCAGCTCACGGTCGTCTCGGCGGACCGGGACGAGCCGGACGCGGCGGGCGTACCGGACCTGCTCAGGGACTGATCCGGCCGCCCGGCGGACCGCGCCCTGATACCCAGGTGCCGGCGAAATGAACTCCCGGTACGGGAATCGCCTTACGGGATCTGTTTGTTAGCCTGGATGTGGCACCGGCCCGATCCAAGCCCCCGGGCCCAACCATCGTCGCTACGAGCGACCACTTGCCGCGAGGCGAGCATGGCGGGTCGGTGCCGCTTACTTCCCAAGAGACCCACGTCAGACGTGACGTGGGTCTCTTTTCGCTGGCTGGTTCCGCGAACAAAACGTTCGCAATCGAGGGTGGCTACCTGCTACTCAGCGGTAGGTGCGACGATCGGACGGCACAAATCAGCGTCAGGTGAAAGCAGAGGAAGTCGGCCATGGCAACGGCGCCCAGCGTCTCCTACTCGATGACGGTCCGGCTGGAGGTGCCCGCGAGCGGAACCGCCGTCTCGCAGCTCACCACCGCCGTGGAGTCCTCCGGAGGCTCGGTGACCGGCCTCGACGTCACCGCGTCCGGTCACGAGAAGCTCCGAATCGACGTCACCATCGCGGCCTCGTCGACCGCGCACGCGGACGAGATCGTCGAGGAACTCCGCGGCATCGAGGGCGTCACGCTGGGCAAGGTCTCGGACCGGACCTTCCTCATGCACCTCGGCGGCAAGATCGAGATGGCGTCGAAGCACCCCATCCGCAACCGTGACGACCTGTCCATGGTCTACACGCCGGGCGTGGCCCGCGTCTGCATGGCGATCGCCGAGAACCCCGAGGACGCCCGCCGCCTCACCATCAAGCGCAACTCCGTTGCGGTCGTGACGGACGGCTCGGCCGTGCTGGGCCTGGGCAACATCGGCCCGAAGGCCGCGCTGCCCGTCATGGAGGGCAAGGCGGCCCTCTTCAAGCGGTTCGCCGGCATCGACGCCTGGCCGATCTGCCTCGACACCCAGGACACCGACGCGATCGTCGAGATCGTCAAGGCGATCGCCCCGGGCTTCGCCGGCATCAACCTGGAGGACATCTCCGCGCCCCGCTGCTTCGAGATCGAGGCCCGGCTGCGCGAGGCCCTCGACATCCCCGTCTTCCACGACGACCAGCACGGCACCGCGATCGTCGTCCTCGCCGCCCTCACGAACGCGCTGCGCGTCACGGGCAAGGCGATCGAGAACATCCGGGTCGTCATGTCCGGCGCCGGCGCGGCCGGTACGGCCATCCTGAAGCTGCTGCTGGCCGCGGGCGTGAAGAACGCGGTCGTCGCCGACATCCACGGCGTCGTGCACGCCGGCCGCGAGGACCTCGTGGACGCCGCCCCCGACTCGGCGCTGCGCTGGATCGCCGACAACACCAACCCCGAGGGCCTGACCGGCACGCTCAAGGAGGCCGTGCGCGGCGCCGACGTCTTCATCGGCGTCTCGGCCCCGAACGTCCTCGACGGCGACGACGTGGCCGCCATGGCCGACGGAGCCATCGTGTTCGCGCTCGCGAACCCGGACCCCGAGGTCGACCCGGCAATCGCCCGCCAGACCGCGGCCGTTGTGGCCACGGGCCGTTCCGACTTCCCGAACCAGATCAACAACGTGCTGGTCTTCCCGGGTGTCTTCCGCGGTCTGCTGGACGCCCAGTCCCGCACGGTCAACACCGAGATGATGCTGGCCGCCGCGACCGCCCTGGCGGACGTGGTGACCGAGGACGAGCTGAACCCGAACTACATCATCCCGAGCGTCTTCAACGACAAGGTCGCGGGCGCGGTCGCCGGAGCGGTCCGGGAGGCCGCGAAGGCGGTCGGCGCGGCGGCGACGACCTCGCAGCCGTAGGGCGACAGCCCTGCGGCCGGCTGTGAGGATTGCCACGACTGGCCTGGCAACGGCGCGTCGGGGAACCCCACCCCTTGGGCCGCCCTCTATCGTGTCGGCCAGGCTCAGGCCCTCTTTTCGTGTGACTCCCAAGGGTGTTCTCACGACTCCTGCGGGTGCCGGATTGGCTTTCCCGCCGCAGGTAGAGGCAGGATGCGTCCCTGGGCGCGAGGGTCTGACGACGGACCCGGGTCCGGGGACTCACGGAGGACCCTGGCAGCATCGGCTTCGATCTGACGCCTCAACGGCAAGATGAACACGGGAGTAACAACATGAACCGCAGTGAGCTGGTGGCCGCGCTGGCCGACCGCGCCGAGGTGACCCGCAAGGACGCCGACGCCGTGCTGGCCGCGTTCGCCGACGTGGTCGGCGACATCGTCTCCAAGGGGGACGAGAAGGTCACCATCCCCGGCTTCCTGACCTTCGAGCGCACCCACCGTGCCGCTCGCACCGCCCGCAACCCGCAGACCGGCGAGCCCATCCAGATCCCGGCCGGCTACAGCGTGAAGGTCTCCGCGGGCTCCAAGCTCAAGGAAGCGGCCAAGGGTAAGTGACCTGGCCGTTCGTACGTCTCGGGACGACGTACGAGGCACAGTGACACCAAAGGGGCGGCCACCCGAACCGGGTGGCCGCCCCTTTGGGCATCACTGCGCGTGCTGTCCGAGCGCCTCGCCCGGTCTGGGTCAGCCGAGTGCCTTGCCCGGCAGCTCGACCTTCGCGCCCAGCTCCACGAGCTTCTCCATGAAGTTCTCGTAGCCGCGGTTGATGAGGCCGATGCCGTGGACGCGGGACGTGCCCTGGGCCGCCAGTGCCGCGATGAGGTACGAGAAGCCGCCGCGGAGGTCGGGGATGACCAGATCGGCGCCCTGGAGCTTGGTGGGGCCGGAGACGACGGCCGAGTGCAGGAAGTTGCGCTGGCCGAAGCGGCAGTCGGAGCCGCCCAGGCACTCGCGGTAGAGCTGGATGTGCGCGCCCATCTGGTTCAGGGCGGAGGTGAAGCCGAGGCGGGACTCGTAGACCGTCTCGTGGATGATGGACAGGCCCGTGGCCTGGGTGAGGGCCACCACCAGCGGCTGCTGCCAGTCGGTCTGGAAACCGGGGTGGACGTCCGTCTCCAGCGCGATGGACTTGAGCTGGCCGCCGGGGTGCCAGAAGCGGATGCCCTCGTCGTCGATCTCGAAGGCCCCGCCCACCTTCCGGTAGGTGTTCAGGAACGTCATCATCGAGCGCTGCTGGGCGCCACGGACGTAGATGTTGCCCTCGGTCGCCAGCGCGGCGGACGCCCAGGACGCGGCCTCCAGGCGGTCGGACAGCGCGCGGTGGGTGTAGCCGCCGAGTTTGTCCACACCGGTGATGCGGATCGTCCGGTCGGTGTCCATCGCGATGATGGCGCCCATCTTCTGAAGGACGCAGATCAGGTCCTCGATCTCCGGCTCGACAGCCGCGTTCGAGAGCTCGGTGACGCCCTCGGCGAGCACCGCCGTCAGCAGCACCTGCTCGGTCGCGCCGACGGACGGGTACGGCAGCCGGATCTTCGTGCCCCGCAGCCGCTGCGGGGCCTCCAGGTACTGCCCGTCCGCCCGCTTCTCGATCCGCGCGCCGAACTGCCGCAGCACGTCGAAGTGGAAGTCGATGGGCCGGCCGCCGATGTCGCAGCCGCCGAGGCCCGGGATGAACGCGTGGCCGAGGCGGTGCAGAAGGGGGCCGCAGAAGAGGATCGGAATACGGCTGGAACCCGCGTGGGCATCGATGTCAGCGACGTTCGCGCTCTCCACGCGCGTCGGATCCATCACCAGTTCGCCGGGTTCGTCCCCCGGACGGACCGTCACACCGTGCAGCTGCAACAGACCCCGCACGACCCGTACGTCACGGATGTCCGGAACATTGCGGAGCCGGCTCGGAGCGCTGCCCAGCAGCGCTGCCACCATGGCCTTCGGTACGAGGTTCTTCGCACCGCGGACACGGATCTCGCCCTCCAGCGGGGTTCCGCCGTGGACAAGCAGGACATCGTCGTTGACGGTCATGAATCTCGCGTTCCGTGGAGTCGGGCAGGGGCCAGGAGGGAAAGGGTAATCGCCCTCCACCCCCCTTCCGTAAGCCTGAGTCAGACCCAGCCACGTCATAGCTCTGTCACAACACGAACCGTTCCGTGCCGGGTACGTGGGGTCACGGTCACGTCCGTGCGCTCGGGACGCATCGGTGCGCCCTGAGCTGCGTTCACTCGCGTCCCCGCATTGGCTCCCCACGGGGAGGGAAGATGCGGGATCATGTCTGGCATGACCGAGGTGTCCTCGCTCACAGGGCGGTTGCTCGTGGCCACGCCCGCCCTGGCGGACCCGAACTTCGACCGCGCGGTGGTGCTGCTCCTCGACCACGACGAGGAGGGCTCTCTCGGTGTCGTCCTGAACCGCCCCACCCCGGTGGACGTGAACGACATCCTGGAGGGCTGGGGGGACCTCGCCGGCGAGCCCGGCGTCGTGTTCCAGGGCGGCCCGGTGTCGCTCGACTCGGCCCTCGGGGTCGCCGTCGTCCCCGGCGGCGCGTCCGGGGAGGCCGCCCCGCTGGGCTGGCGCCGGGTGCACGGCGCGATCGGCCTGGTCGACCTGGAGGCCCCGCCGGAGCTGCTGGCCTCCGCCCTCGGCTCCCTGCGGATCTTCGCCGGATACGCCGGCTGGGGGCCCGGCCAGCTGGAGGACGAGCTGGTGGACGGCGCGTGGTACGTCGTCGAGTCGGAGCCAGGTGACGTCTCCTCGCCGTCCCCGGAGAGACTCTGGCGCGAGGTGCTGCGCCGCCAGCGCAACGAGCTGGCGATGGTGGCGACGTACCCGGACGACCCTTCGCTCAACTGATGTCTGTGACCTTCAGTACCCTTGGGCCTATGAGCACTCTCGAGCCCGAGCGCGGGACTGGTACGGGGACCCTCGTAGAGCCGACGCCGCAGACCTCCCACGGTGACGGTGACCACGAGCGCTTCGCCCACTACGTCCAGAAGGACAAGATCATGGCGAGCGCCCTCGACGGCACCCCCGTCGTGGCGCTGTGCGGCAAGGTCTGGGTGCCGGGCCGCGACCCGAAGAAGTACCCCGTGTGTCCCATGTGCAAGGAGATCTACGAGTCCATGGGCTCCGGCGACGACGACAAGGGCAAGGGCGACAAGTAGGCCCGACCCGCGTGGCGTAAAGCCTCCAGGGTGCGTTTTGCGCGCCCTGGGGGCTTTTGTGCTGTCCGGGCGTTGCGCAGGATGCGTCTGCCGGTCACAGAGTGGTTGAGACCTCTTGTGGGCGTGTTCATGCAGTCCCTAGCCTCCGGGGTGTTGTGCACAGCGAAACCTTCATTGCGCATGTTGCAACACCCTTTCGGAGGAGCACTCCATGAAGCTGTCCGTCCGATACGCCGCGCTCACCGCGCTCGCCGCTCTCCTGGCCACCGCCTGCGCGCCCCAGACCTCCACGACCTCCTCCTCCGACAAGGACGAGAAGACCGGCACGCTGCGCGTGTGGCTCTTCCAGGAGGTCGGCAACACCCCCAAGGAGAAGGCCGTCGACTCCGTCGTCGCCGCCTTCGAGAAGGCCCACAAGGGCACCGAGGTCGACGTCGAGTACATCCCCGTCGACACCCGCGCCCAGCGCGTCAAGGCCGCCTTCAACGACCCCGCCTCCGCTCCCGACGTGATGGAGTACGGCAACACCGACACGGCCGGGTATGTGAGGGACGGCGGACTCCTCGACGTCACCGAGGAGTTCGGCGACTGGGACGAGGCGAAGGACACCGACCCGACGGCCAAGCAGTCGGTGACGGTGGACGGCAAGATCTACGGCGCCCCCTTCTACGTCGGCGTCCGCGCGCTCTACTACCGCACGGACGTCTTCGAGGAACTCGGCCTGTCCGTCCCGAAGACGATGGACGAACTGGCCTCCACCGCCCGCAAGATACGCGCGGCGAAGCCCGAGCTGTACGGGCTCGTGGTCGGCGGCGCCTACACCTACGGCGCGATGCCGTTCGTCTGGGCCAACGGCGGTGAACTCGCGAGTGGCAAGGGCGGTTCGTACGCCTCCGGCATCGACAGCCCGGAGGCCCGGACGGGCATCGAGGCGTACACGTCCCTCTTCGGCGACGACAACTGTCCGGCCGCCAAGTGCGCGGGCATGGGCGGCAACGACACGATCTCCGCGTTCGCCGCGGGCAAGGCCGGGATGGCGATCGGCGGCGACTTCAGCCACAGCGCCGTCGAGGCCGGGAAGGTCAAGGGCAAGTACGCCGTCGTCCCGCTGCCGGGGGTGAAGTCCGGCTCGATCGCACCGGCCTTCGCGGGCGGTAACAACATCGGCGTCCTGAAGAGCACGTCCCACCGCACACTCGCGGTCCAGCTGATGGAACAGCTCGCCTCCAAGAAGACCCAGACCGAACTCTTCGACGCGATGGGCTTCCTGCCGACCTTCACGGACGTCCGCCAACAGGTCGCGGCGAAGGAACCGTTCGTGAAGCCCTTCGTGCAGACCCTGTCGGCCGGCACGAAGTTCGTCCCCGCCTCACCCGCCTGGGCCCAGATCGACTCCTCGCTCGTCCTGCCCACGATGTTCCAGGAGATCATCAGCGGCAAGAAGGACGTGGCCGCCGCGTCCGAGGACGCCGCGAAGAAGATGAACACCGCGTTCGGCTCCGCCGGGTGATCCGGGTGAACGACAGCAGGGAACCGACCGGGGGCGAGGCGGCCGGATCCGGCTCGGCCGGGGCCGGTGCGGGTGGGGACGGCCCCGCACGGGCCACCGGCCCGGCGGGAGCCGCGCGCGACACGCTCGGCGGCCTTTCCGTGGCCGCTCCCCTGACCGTCACCGCGCCGCGGGCGGTGCCGGTGGGGCCGCCCGCGGGTCGCACTCCGTCGGCGGACGGTTCCGGCCAGGCCCCCGCCGCGCATCGTGGCGGGGCGCGGGGACGGCCTTCGGCCGGGGGCCCGTGCGGGGCCCGCCGAGGCACGGTCGGCAAGTCCCCGCTCGTGTCCGGCGGCTGGACACCGTGGCTCTATCTCGCGCCCGCGCTCGTCGTGCTCGGAGGGCTGCTCGTCTACCCCATTTATCAGCTCGGGCTGATCTCCTTCTTCGAGTACACGCAGGCGCAGGTCAGCGGTGGGGAACCGACGGTGTTCCGGGGGGTCGCGAACTACGCCGAACTGTTCGGCGATCCGCAGTTCTGGCAGGTGCTGCTCGCCACCGTGCTGTTCGCGGGCGCCTGCGTCGTGTGCACGCTGGCGGTCGGATGTGCCCTGGCCGTGCTGCTCACACGCGTCCGGGCCGTACCGCGGCTCGCGCTGATGCTGGCAGCCCTGGGCGCGTGGGCCACCCCGGCCGTGACCGGCTCCACGGTCTGGCTGTTCCTCTTCGACCCGGACTTCGGCCCGGTCAACCGGATCCTGGGCCTCGGCGACCACTCGTGGACGTACGGGCGTCTCAGCGCCTTCTTCCTCGTCCTGCTCGAAGTGGTGTGGTGCTCCTTCCCGTTCGTGATGGTGACCGTCTACGCGGGGATTCGCGCCGTGCCCACCGAAGTGCTGGAGGCCGCCTCCCTCGACGGCGCCTCGCAGTGGCGCATCTGGCGCTCCGTGCTCGCCCCGATGCTCCGGCCCATCCTGGTCGTCGTCACCATCCAGTCGGTCATCTGGGATTTCAAGGTCTTCACCCAGATCTACGTCATGACGGGCGGCGGCGGCATCGCGGGCCAGAACCTCGTGCTGAACGTCTACGCCTACCAGCAGGCGTTCGCGTCCTCGCAGTACAGCCTCGGCTCGGCGATCGGCGTCGTGATGCTGCTGATCCTGCTCGCCGTCACGCTGGTGTACCTGCGGCTGCTGCGCCGCCAGGGGGAGGAACTGTGAATCCACTGCGCGTACGTGTGCGCCGCCCGGGACGGCTGGCCGCCGAGGCCTCGGCTCTGCTGGTCGCGGTCGTCGTCGCCTTCCCCCTCTACTGGATGGTGCTCAGCGCCTTCAAACCGGCCGGGGAGATCGAGTCGAGCGAGCCCAGGCCGTGGACGCTCGCGCCTTCTCTGGACTCCTTCCGGCGGGTCTTCGGGCAGCAGGAATTCGGCCGTTACTTCCTCAACAGCCTCGTCGTCGCGGGGTGTGTCGTGATCGCCTCCGCGCTGATCGCGTTTCTCGCCGCGACCGCCGTGACACGATTCCGGTTCCGCCTCCGGACCACCTTGCTGATCATGTTTCTGGTGGCCCAGATGGTGCCCGTGGAGGCACTGACGATCCCCCTCTTCTTCCTCATGCGGGACTTCGGTCAGCTGAACACGCTGGGCTCGCTGATCCTGCCGCACATCGCCTTCTCGCTGCCCTTCGCGATCTGGATGCTGCGGGGGTTCGTGAAAGCCGTTCCGGAGGCCCTGGAGGAGGCCGCCTACATCGACGGGGCGAGCAGGGCGCGATTCCTGTGGCAGATCCTTTTCCCGCTCGTCCTGCCCGGCCTCGTGGCCACCAGCGTGTTTTCCTTCATCTCCGCCTGGAACGACTTCCTCTTCGCCAAGTCGTTCATCATCAGCGACACGTCCCAGTCGACGCTGCCGATGGCGCTGCTGGTCTTCTACAAGCCCGACGACCCGGACTGGGGCGGCGTCATGGCGGCCTCCACGGTGATGACCATTCCGGTGCTGATCTTCTTCGTACTCGTGCAGCGACGGCTGGTGTCGGGGCTGGGCGGGGCGGTAAAGGACTGACGTGACTGAACTGATTCCGACTCCCCGCAGCGTCGCCCCCGGTTCCGGCGAGGTGCGGCTGACGGCGCACTCCCGGCTCCACGCCGACACCGGGACGCAGGGCGTCGGCCACTGGCTGCGCACCGTCCTCTGGAAGGCCACCGGCCTGCCGCTGCGCGAGGGGCGGGCACTCGACGATGCCGGCGGCGACGGCATCGGGCTCCGAATCGACCCGGAACTCGGCCCCGAGGAGTACCGCCTCGTCAGCGACTCGACCGGCGTCCTCATCGAGGGCGGCGACCCGGCCGGTGTCTTCTGGGGTGCCCAGACGCTGCGGCAGTTGCTCGGCCCCGACGCGTACCGCCAGGCCCCGCTCAGCCGCGAACGCGCCTGGGCCGTGCCGTACCTGACGATCGAGGACGCCCCCCGATTCCGCTGGCGCGGCCTGATGCTGGACGTCGCCCGGCACTTCATGCCCAAGGAAGGGGTCCTGCGCTATCTCGATCTGATGGCGGCGCACAAACTCAACGTCTTCCACTTCCATCTGACGGACGACCAGGGCTGGCGCATCCAGATCGAACGGCATCCACGGCTCACGGAGATCGGCTCCTGGCGGGCGCGGACGAAAACCGGCCACTGGGCCTCACCACTGTGGGAGGAGAAGCCGCACGGCGGCTACTACACCCAGGACGACATCCGGGAGATCGTCGCCCACGCCGCCGCGCGGCATATCACCGTCGTCCCCGAAATCGACGTACCCGGCCACTCGCAGGCCGCCATCGCCGCGTACCCGGAACTCGGCAACACCGACGTCATCGACACGACCGCCCTCTCCGTCTGGGACACCTGGGGAATCAACCCGAACGTACTCGCCCCCACTGACAACACCCTGCGCTTCTACGAGGGCGTCTTCGAGGAAGTGCTGGAGCTGTTCCCGTCGGAGTTCGTCCACGTCGGCGGCGACGAATGCCCCAAGGACCAGTGGCGGCGGTCCGAGACCGCCCAGGCGCGCATCACGGAACTCGGCCTCGCGGACGAGGACGAGCTCCAGTCGTGGTTCATCGGGCACTTCGACAACTGGCTCTCCGCGCGCGGGCGCAGGCTCATCGGCTGGGACGAGATCCTGGAGGGCGGGCTGGCGAAGGGCGCGGCCGTGTCCTCCTGGCGCGGCTACGCCGGGGGCATCGCCGCCGCCCGGGCCGGCCACGACGTCGTCATGTGCCCCGAGCAGCAGGTGTACCTGGACCACCGTCAGGATCCGGGCCCCGACGAGCCGGTACCGATCGGGTGGGTGCGCACCCTGGAGGACGTCTACCGGTTCGAGCCCGTGCCGCCGGAGTTGACGCCCGAGGAGGCCCGGCACGTGCTCGGCACCCAGGCCAACGTGTGGACCGAGGTGATGGAGGACGCCGCACGCGTGGACTACCAGACGTTCCCCCGTCTCGCGGCTTTCGCCGAGGTCGCCTGGAGCGCCCTGCCCGCCCCGGCGGAACGGGACTTCGCCGGCTTCGAGCGCCGCATGACCGCCCACTACCGGCGGCTCGACGCCCTCGGCGTCGCCTACCGGCCACCCGCCGGCCCGCTGCCCTGGCAGCGGCGCCCCGGAGTGCTGGGCCGCCCGATCGACGGCCCGCCGCCCAACCGGTAGCACCGGGCCCCGCTACCGAACAGCTCGAACAGGCCACGGAAAATGCGCACAAGGGTCACCGAAAGTGCCAATCGCCACGCACTGGCAAACCCGTGCGAAAACGGACCATCTCCCCGGTGAGGTGGGCGAATGCCTCCTAGCGGACCCGTGTCTTCGGCTCTCGCCAAGATGTGCCAGAGTTGCCACGTCCGCCCTGTCAGCACGTACCGTACGGCAGCACAGGTGGGACCAGGTGGGGCAGCGGGAAGGGGCAGCCGGTTTGACCACGCACGCACCGCAGGCGGCGCAGGCCGTCACGCTGCCCACGACGCTGGACGAGGCCGTGGCGGCACTCACCGCAGTGCCCGCCGCCGTGCCCGTCGCGGGCGGCACCGACCTGATGGCCGCCGTCAACTCCGGGCAGCTCCGGCCCGCCGCGCTGGTGGGACTCGGCAAGATCAGCGAGATCCGCGGCTGGCAGTACCAGGACGGACACGCGCTGCTCGGCGCGGGCCTCACGCACGCGCGCATGGGCCGCCCCGACTTCGCGGCCCTGATCCCGGCGCTCGCCGCCGCCGCGCGCGCCGCGGGCCCGCCGCACATCCGCAACGCGGGCACCCTGGGCGGCAACATCGCCTCGGCCGCCCCCACCGGGGACGCGCTGCCGGTGCTGGCCGCCCTGGAGGCGACCCTGATCATCGCGGGCCCGGGCGGAGCCCGCCGGGAGATCCCGGTGTCGCACCTGCTGGCCGGGATGGACATGCTGCGCGCCGGTGAACTCATCGGCTACGTGCGCGTGCCGCTGCTGCACGCCCCGCAGGTCTTCCTGAAGGCGACCGGCCGTACCGGCCCGGGGCGCGCGGTGGCCTCCGTGGCCCTGGTCCTGGACCCCGCGCGCCGGGGTGTGCGCTGCGCGGTGGGCGCCATAGCGCCGATGCCGCTGCGGCCCCTGCAGGCCGAGCAGTGGGTGGGCCGGCTCATCGACTGGGACAACAACCGCGCGCTCGTTCCGGAGGCCCTGAACGCCTTCGGGGAGTACGTCGCCGCGGCCTGCATCCCCGACGCGGCCCCGGCCGAGGACGGCTCCGTACCGCAGCTTCCGCCCGCCGTACTGCACCTGCGGCGCACCGTCGCCGCGCTGGCCCGACGAGCACTGGGGAGGGCGCTGTCGTGACCGACGACCAGCACGGAGAGGGCACGCCCCGGGGCGGGAGCCGCTGGGACCCGCTGCCCCAGGGCGAGTACGACGACGGCGCCACCGCCTTCGTCGAACTCCCCGAGGGGGGCGTCGACGCCCTGCTGGCCGCCGACAGTCCCCTCGCCGCGCCCGGCCACGGCTACGTACCGCCGCAGATAACGGTCGACCCCGCCACGACCGCCGGAACCGACCCGGCGGCCCCGGGCGCGTGGCCGGTGCCCGGCGCGCCCGTCGACGGCGCCCAGTGGCACGGCCCGCACGCGGCACCCCGGCAGGGCCACGAGCAGGGCGGCCACCACCAGCCCGGACACGACACGGGGGAGCGGTCCTACGGCTCGCAGGCGCCGTACGGATCCGGCACGCCCTACGGCTCCGACGCGCAGGCGGGGCGGCACGGCGGGAACGACCGCTTCACGTACAACCCGGGAGCCACCGGGCAGTGGAACTTCGAGGAGGCCGCGACGGCGGAGACCGCGCCCGGCCATGACGTGACCGGTCAGTGGTCCATCCCCGTCGCCGGGGGCGACCTTCCGGACGAGTCGGGCGAGTTCACCACGTCCTCGCTGGTCGAGCAGTGGGGCGGCACCCCGCCGCCCACGCTGCCGGGCGGCGCGCCCGCGCCGTGGGCGACACAGGCGGCGGGCCGGCCGTGGGGGCAGCAGGTCCCGCACGACACGGCGGGGCAGGAGCAGGCCGGGCCGGGCTATCCGCACGGGCACGAGCAGGGCGGCGGGCACGGGCACGAGCAGCCGGGGGCTGCCGGACCGGCCTCCGGGTACGCACCTGACCCGGGCGCGCGGAGCCCCCACGCCCCGGAGCAGCAGCCCGCCGGGCCCATGCCGCAGGAGGCGGGCCCGGCGGCCGGTCACGCCCCGGGAGCGACCGACGGCAGCGGTCACGGGCAGTGGCCGGAGGGCGCGGAACAGGCGCCGCAGTGGCCGGAGGGCGCGGAACAGGCGGCGGAGTCGTCCGGCTTCGCCGGCCATGGGCCGGAGTCGTCAGGGTTGGGCGGCCACGGGCCGGAGATGCCCGGCGCCGGTCACGCACCCCAGCCGCCCGGCGGCGCCGACCACGCGCCGGAGCAGCCGGCGTTCGCCGACCACGGCGCGGAGCCGTCTGCCTTCGCCGGCCACCGCCCGGAGCAGCCGGCTTTCACCGACCACGGCTCGGATCCGCACGGCATCACGGAGCACGGCCCGGAGCCGCACGGCGTACCCGGCCACGGTTCGGAGCCGCACGGCGTGCCCCACCACGGGGCGGATCAGTCCGCTGCCACGGGCCACGGACCGGATCCGTCGACCTTCGCCGACCACCGCCCGGAGCAGCCGGCCTACGCCGATCACGGGCCGGAGTCGCACGGCGTGCCCGGCCAGGGGGCGGATCAGTCCGCCTTCGCGGACCACGGCTCGGAGTCGTCCGACTTCGCCGAACACCGCCCGCGGTCGCACGCCTTCACCGACCACCACGGCCCCGAGCCCTCCGGCCCAGCCGGACACGCGCCGGAGCCGTCGGGGCACGTCGGTGAGCCGACCGAGCACGCTGCTGCCGCCGATGACGCACCCGAACGGTCCGCGTCCCCCCAGCCGTACCCCGAGGCCCCGGGGGAGTCCCCCGGCGAGTCCGCGCCCGAGGCGCACGCGGAAGCCGCCGCGCACCCGCAGGCCGCCCAGGAAGCCTCACAGGACGCTCCCGGCCCCGGTGAGGCCGCTGAGGACGCCCCAGAGGCCGCAGAGGACGCTGACGCCCCCGCCGAGCCACCGGCCGGGCCCCTCCCGGCCGAGGCGGACCCGGACGCCGTGCCGGAGGCCGCCGACGGCGAGACCCCGAACGACCCGGCACCGCAGGACCCGTCCGCCGACTCGCACGACGCGGGCCGCACCGAGGGCGAGGCGTCCCAGGACGCGCCCTCCACCGTCCCGCAGGAGGAACACCCCCTCGCCTCCTACGTCCTGCGCGTCAACGGCACCGACCGCCCCGTCACCGACGCGTGGATCGGCGAGTCCCTGCTGTACGTGCTGCGCGAGCGGCTCGGTCTCGCGGGGGCCAAGGACGGCTGCTCGCAGGGCGAGTGCGGCGCGTGCAACGTCCAGGTCGACGGGCGGCTCGTCGCGTCCTGCCTGGTCCCGGCCGTGACCGCCGCCGGCAGCGAGGTCCGTACCGTCGAGGGCCTGGCCGAGGACGGCCGGCCGTCGGACGTGCAGCGGGCGCTCGCGCGCTGCGGCGCCGTGCAGTGCGGCTTCTGCGTACCCGGCATGGCGATGACCGTGCACGACCTCCTGGAGGGCAACCCGGCGCCCACCGAGCTGGAGACCCGCCAGGCGCTGTGCGGCAACCTGTGCCGCTGCTCCGGCTACCGGGGCGTGGTGGACGCCGTGCAGGAGGTCGTCGCAGAACGCGAGGCACATCGCGCGCCCGCCGACGGTGACACCGCCGAGGCCCGTATCCCGCACCAGGCGGGCCCGGGTGCGGGCAGCGTCAACGCGTCGGCCTTCGGCCCGCCCCCGGACCCGCACACTCCGGACCCGCACACTCCAGACCCGCATGACCAGCCCTACGGCCAGGACGGAGGCCCCGCGTGAGCAACGAAGCAGCCACCGCGCAGGCCGCACAGGCCGCGGAGGCCGCCCCCGCCCCCGAACCGCTGCCGCACGGCCTGGGAGCCTCCCTCCCGGCCGCCGACGCCCGCGCCAAGACCGAAGGCACCTTCCCGTATGCCGCCGACCTGTGGGCCGAGGGCCTGCTGTGGGCGGCCGTGCTGCGCTCACCGCACCCGCACGCGCGCATCGTGTCCATCGACACCTCCCACGCGCGCGAGATGCCCGGCGTACGCGCCGTCGTCACTCACGAGGACGTCCCCGGCAGCCCGCTGCACGGCCGCGGGAAGGCCGACCGTCCGGTCTTCGCCTCCGAGGTCGTACGCCATCACGGCGAGCCCATCGCCGCCGTCGCGGCCGACCACCCGGACACCGCGCGGATGGCCGCCGCCGCCGTCATCGTCGAGTACGAGGTGCTCGATCCGGTCACCGACCCGGAGCAGGCCTTCGAGGCGGAGCCGTTGCACCCCGACGGCAACCTGATCCGGCACATCCCGCTGCGCCACGGCGACCCGGAGGCGGCCGGCGAGATCGTCGTCGAGGGGCTGTACCGCATCGGCCGCCAGGACCCCGCGCCCATCGGCGCGGAGGCGGGCCTGGCCGTACCGCGCCCGGACGGCGGTGTGGAGCTGTACCTCGCCTCCACCGACCCGCACGCCGACCGCGACACGGCCGCCGCCGCCTTCGGCCTGGAACCCGAGCGGGTCAAGGTCGTCGTCACCGGCGTCCCCGGCGCCACGGCCGACCGCGAGGACCAGGGCTTCCAGCTCCCGCTCGGCCTGCTGGCGCTGCGGACCGGCTGCCCGGTGAAACTCACGGCCACGCGCGAGGAGTCCTTCCTCGGGCACACCCACCGGCACCCCACCCTGCTGCGCTACCGCCACCACGCCGACGCCGAGGGCAGACTCGTGAAGGTGGAGGCGCAGATCCTGCTCGACGCGGGCGCCTACGCCGACACCTCCGCCGACGCCCTGGCCGCCGCCGTCGCGTTCGCCTGCGGCCCGTACGTCGTCCCGAACGCCTTCATCGAGGGCTGGGCCGTACGCACCAACAACCCCCCGTCCGGCCACGTGCGCGGCGAAGGCGCCATGCAGGTCTGTGCCGCCTACGAGGCGCAGATGGACAAGATCGCCAAGAAACTCGGCATCGACCCGGCCGAGGTGCGGCTGCGCAACGCCATGGCGACGGGCGACGTGCTGCCGACCGGCCAGACCGTGACCTGCCCGGCCCCCGTCGCCGAACTGCTCCAGGCCGTGCGGGACTTCCCCCTCCCCCCGCTGCCCAAGGACACGCCCGAGGAGGAGTGGCTGCTGCCCGGCGGCCCCGAGGGCGCGGGCGAACCGGGCGCGGTGCGCCGGGGCGTGGGCTACGGCGTGGGCATGGTGCACATGCTCGGCGCGGAGGGCGCGGACGAGGTCTCCACGGCGACCGTGAAGGTCCACGACGGCGTGGCGACCGTGCTGTGCGCGGCCGTCGAGACCGGCCAGGGCTTCACGACCCTGGCCCGGCAGATCGTGCAGGAGACGCTCGGCATAGACGAGGTGCACGTGGCGCCGGTCGACACCGACCAGCCCCCCGCGGGCGCGGGCTGCCGGGGCCGGCACACCTGGGTGTCGGGCGGTGCGGTGGAGCGTGCGGCCAAGATGGTCCGCACGCAGCTCCTCCAGCCGCTCGCCCACAAGTTCGGCATGTCCACGGAGCTGCTCCAGATCACCGACGGCAAGATCACGTCGTACGACGGCGTCCTGTCGACGACCGTCACCGAGGCGCTGGACGGCAAGGAACTGTGGGCCACCGCCCAGTGCCGCCCGCACCCGACCGAGCCGCTGAACGAGGCCGGCCAGGGCGACGCCTTCGTCGGCATGTCCTTCTGCGCGATCCGCGCGGTGGTGGACGTCGACATCGAGATCGGCTCCGTACGGGTCGTGGAACTGGCCGTCGCCCAGGACGTGGGGCGGGTCCTGAACCCGGCCCAGCTGACCGCCCGGATCGAGGCGGGCGTGACCCAGGGCCTGGGCATCGCGCTGACCGAGAACCTGCGCACCCCGCGCGGCCTGATCCGCCACCCGGACCTGACCGGTTACGCCCTCCCGACGGCCCTCGACGCGCCCGACATCCGCATCGTCAGGCTGGTCGAGGAGCGTGACGTCGTCGCCCCCTTCGGGGCGAAGGCGGTCAGCGCGGTGCCGGTGGTGACGTCCCCGGCGGCCATCGCGTCCGCCGTACGGGCCGCCACGGGGCGCCCCGTGAACCGGCTGCCGATCCGCCCGCAGGCCGCGGTGGTCACGGAACGGTCCTGATGCCCGCACTGGACGGGGTCGTCCTGGTCACCGGTGTGATGGCGGCCGGCAAGTCGACGGTCGCCCAGGCACTGGCGGAGACCCTGCCGCGAGCCGCGCACGTCCGCGGGGACGTCTTCCGGCGCATGATCGTGTCGGGCCGGGAGGAGTACGTCCCCGCCGCCGGGGACGAGGCCGAGGCCCAGCTCCGGCTCCGGTACCGCCTCTCGGCGGCGACGGCGGACGCGTACGCCGAGGCCGGGTTCACGGCGGTCGTGCAGGACGTGGTGCTGGGCGAGGACCTGCGGACGTACGCCGGTCTGGTGCGCACCCGGCCGCTGTACGTGGTCGTCCTCGCGCCGCGGCCCGAGGCGGTGGCCGCGCGGGAGGCGGAGCGGCCCAAGACGGGATACGGCGCCGGCTGGACCGTCGGCACGCTGGACGAGGCGCTGCGCGCGCGGACGCCGCGCATCGGACTGTGGCTGGACACCTCGGAGCTGACGGTGCGGCAGACGGTGGAGGCGATTCTGGCGGAAAGGGAACGCGCCAGGGTCGTTTGAGCGTCATGTGAGGTGAGCGCGTCGCAGTCGTCGGGCGCGCGTCGCTGTTCCGGGGCGTTGTCAGTGGTGGGGCGTACTGTTCTGGGCAGTGGGGGACGGCTGCCGGGTCTGGCCGGGCGGACTGCCGTGCTCCGCCAGGGGACGGTGAGCAAGCACATGCGGGGGAGCCCATGAGTACGACCGATGCCGGTTCCGCGATGATCACCCTGACCGAGTCCGAGCTGGATCCGTGGGTGACGCACGCGTCGACGCGGCACTGGCTGACCGGACCCGGACTGCCGTGCGACAGCGGCGTGCTGAGCTTCGCCGCGCTGGGCCGGGAGGGTCTGCGCACGGTAGCGGACTCGACGGGCGATCCGGAGGACCGGCTGTCGGCGGAGCTGCGCGAGCAGCTCGTGATAGGCGGACTGCTCGGCCCCGGCGGCCTGGAGACGGAGTCGGTCCTGCTGGACGGCGCGACGGGCGAGATCTCGACGACGTACTTCCTGCACGACTGCCCCGACCTGATGGACCGCCGCCCCCTGGCGCCCTCACTGCGGACGCTGGTGCGCTTCGCCGAGGCGACGGACGAACTGGCGGGCCTGCGCGGCCAGTTCGCCTCCTATGCGGGCCGCTTCGGTCCGAAGGCGGTGGCGGAGGCGTCCCAGCACCTGCTGGCGGTGTTCCGGGACGGGACGGACGGCGAGCCGGCCCCGTTCTGGAAGATGGCGGCGCTGATCCGCCCGCTGTCCCTGGTCGCGGGCCGGGGCGGCGCCTCCGGCCTGTCCCTGGACCTCCCGCACCGCCTTCTGGACCAGGAGTTCGGCCCCGGCAAGGTGGCCCGCTTCGAGGACGTCGACTTCCCCGCGACCCTCACGCACGAGCCGACCCGCCGCTTCCTGCGCGAGGTGGGCCTGCCGGAGGACGCCCACGTCTTCTCTCTGGACACGGACGTCCCGCTGGCGACGCTGGCCGAGTACCACGCCGACACGGACGGCCCGGCGGAGCTCCCCTCCGGGGCCCACCGCCTGATACGCCTCGGCCATCTCGTCGAGGACAACAGCCTGGTCATCGACGGCGTGACGGGCGCGGTCCTGAACTGGAGCGAGCCCGAGGCGACGCTGTCACCGCTGAACACGGACGTGTCGACCCTGGCGTTCACCCTCTGGCTGCTGCACCGCGAGCGGGCGATCGACGCCCAGTCCGACCACGAGCTGACGACCGACACCTACGACCAGTTGGCCATGACGATGCTCCAGGTGCTCTCGGCGGTCGACCCGACGGGCGTCACGGCGGGCAGGTCGGGCCGTCACTACTGGACGGACGCGTTCCAGGACGAGGCGGGCGGGGTGTTGTAGGAACGGGGTGCCGTACGACCGGGTCCACGCGCCGGAGTGTGGTCCAGCCGGCCCAGCCACGCTGCTCCAGCAGCTCGATGAACCGACGGGTGGCCGGCACGGTGTCGAAGACGAGCCTGTCCATCAACTCCGCGAGCGCGGGCTCGATGCCGGCCGGGTCGCCGAGGTACTCATCGCCCCGCTCGTCGGCCAGGTTCGTGACGTAGGCGGCCACCCGGTCGGCCAGCTCGACGAGCTGCGGGTCGTCGTCGCTCCGGTCGAGCGCCTCACCCAGATCCAGATAGAACGCGACGAACTCCGGATCGGCGATCTGCTCCTGCTTGCGCGCGACCCATTCCGCCATTAGCCCGGGCGAGCGCGCGGCCAGCGGGATCCAGCCGTCGCGCTCGGCCTGGACGATCCGCTCGTCGACGCCGAGCGCCCGCAGCCGGTCGAGGAAGGCGACGACCTCCGGGGGCAAGGCCAGACTCTCCCCGGAGACCAGGCGAGCGATCCGCTCACGATGCCGCTGCCGCTGCTGGATCTCCGCCTCCAGCCGCCTGTCGATGTCCGCGACGGCGGAGACGAACTCCTCGTCGTCGGCCTGGAGCAACTCCCGCACGCGCGCCAGCGGAACCCCGGCCTCGGCGAGAGTCCGGATCCTGATCAGCTCCACCACGGCGCCGGCGTCGTACCGCCGATAACCGGAGTGGTCCCGCTCGGGCTCCGGCAGCAGTCCCCTGGCGTGGTAGTGCCGCACCGTGCGCACGGTCACTCCGGCATACGCCGCCAGCTCGCCGATGGTCAGCATGGGACCAGTCTGACTTCTGGTTCAGGTGGCCGGCCCGCCGACCGGCTGGTGTCCGTTCCGGATGATTCCGGCGATGGCCGGGGCGTGGGTGAAGACCAGCCGGTGATCGGCGTCGAGCCAGGAGGCGGAGATGTCCGGCCGTTCGCGCACCAGCCGTTCGATGCCGGCGCGCCAGAGCCGGTTGTGCCGAGGTGCCCGCCCTTCGCAGCTGTCACCGGCGATCGCGGCAGACATGATCATGCGGACCGGCAGGTCGATCTCCCGGTACCGGCCGAGGATCCCGGACCGGACCACGTCCATCTCAAGGTTCAAGTCCATGATGTCCCTGCCGGTGAGCGACACCTGACGCGCGGCATCCCCACCCCTCTCGCCCGCCAGGTCGTCCGCCATCGCGCGGAACTGCGCCAGGTCGACGCCGGTGATGAACGGTTCGGGCAGCGGGTTCGCCCCGTCGATGAGAACGAGTTGGGCGACACGGTCAGGACACTCGGCCGCATAGTGCACGGCCAGATCCGCGCCCAGCGAGTAGCCCACGAGCAGGGGCGGTGAGGGGAGGTCGAGCTCCGCCAGCACGGCACGGAGATCGCCCAGGAACGCGTCGAAGCAGTACCGTTCGGCGGCCGAGGCGAGGCCATGCCCCCGGAGATCGAAGGTCACCACGTCGTACTCGCGCCGCAGCAACTCGGTCAGCTCCTGCAGATCGGCCTGTGTGCAGTTCAGCCCAGGGCAGAGGATCAGGGGGCGTCGTCCCTGGCCGCCACGGCACACGGGGATGGTGACACCGTCGTGCCGAACGGTGAAGTGCCTCGTGGTGCTGTCGTCTCTCGCAGTCATGCGGCCATGCTGGGACGTTGCCCCTGCGTCAGGGTCAAGGCGGGACGCGTGAACCGAGCGGTGATCCGGGCCTCGCCCCCACCCGGCTGCTCCCGTTGCGCCCTGATTGCGCCCTACCCCGCTCCCGAACGCAGCCACATGCTCGGTTCCATGGGGGATTCAGGAGAGTCGACCGTCATCCCGTTATCCGACCCGGACGGACACCGGCAGCAACCACCGGGGGCGCCGCAGCCGTGGGAGAAGACCGACCGGGCCCAGGCCGCGCTGGAAGGCGCCACCGGCCCCGAACCGCCCGCTCCACCCGTCTGCCCCAACTGCGGACTGGTGGGTGACCGGCGTGTCACCTACTACGGCTGGCACGTCCTCCTCGAACCGGACATGCCGGTGCCCGCGCACATGGTGCCCGCCTGGCACCGCTGGTACGTGGATTCCAACGGGACGGCGTGGAACAGCCGCGAGGACGAGCCCGCGCCCGGTGCGGTGTGCCGAGTACCGCATCGGATCGCCTGCCCCGGGCTGAGGCTCGAGGAGGTCGGCCTCTGGCGATGGCTGGACGCCGTACGAGCGGAGAACGCACGCCGGGCCCAGCGACGGGCCGATCGTGAAGCCGACCCGGGAGCCCTTCCGAATGCCGGCTGACGAGGCCCTCACCGCCTCGTCCGCCTGCGGATGGAGGCCGTGGCGGGATTCGAACCCACGTAACTCGCTTTGCAGGCGAGCCCCTGAACCACTCGGGCACACGGCCGGGACCGAGGTCGGGGCCCTCGACCCAGCGAGCTCATGGCCCTGTTCGTTCTCGGTGCCGTGACCATAAGTCGGGCGGTTGCCGGGGCTCAAGGGCATCCGGCGGGGTGCAACGCGACTGCCATACGCCGTTCATGGAAGGGGATGTCCGAAAGGAGGGGCGTACGACCAAGGTCCCAGGAGGGGACCGTCTCGCGACAGGGGTCAAAGTGTCGCGTGGACCTTACGCTGGCGGTCATGACCGTGCCGGAGCCGCGTGATGCAGATGTCGTGGATGCCGATGACCTGCCATCCGTCCCGGCGGTGGACGAGACCGTGCTGGGGCGGGCGTACCGGGCGCTGAGCTTCGGGATCGTCTCCGTGGTGCTGCTCATCGCCTTCGAGGCGACGGCGGTCGGTACGGCGATGCCCGTCGCGGCGCGGGAGTTGGACGGGGTGCCGTTGTACGCGTTCGCGTTCTCCGGATACTTCACGACCAGTCTGTTCGGGATGGTGCTGTCCGGGCAGTGGTCGGACCGGCGTGGGCCCCTCGGGCCGTTGACGACGGGCATCGCCTCCTTCGGGGCCGGGCTGTTGCTGTCGGGGACCGCCGGGGCGATGTGGGTGTTCATCCTGGGGCGGGCCGTGCAGGGACTCGGCGGCGGGCTGGTGATCGTCGCGCTGTACGTGGTCGTCGGGCGGGCGTATCCGGAGCGGCTGCGGCCGGCCATCATGGCCGCGTTCGCCGCGAGCTGGATCCTGCCGTCGATCGTCGGCCCGCTCGCCGCCGGCGCGGTGACCGAGCAGCTCGGGTGGCGATGGGTGTTCATCGGGATCCCCGTGCTCGTCGTCTTTCCGCTCGCGCTCGCACTGCCGCAGATACGGCGCCGTGCGTCCGGACCGGTGTCGGCACCGGAGCCGGACTCGGACTCCTCTGCTCCCGGCCGACCCCCCTCCCTCAACCGCCGCCGCATCCGCCTGGCCCTGGCCATCTCCCTCGGTGCCGGCCTGCTCCAGTACGCCGCCCAGGACCTGCGCCCGCTCTCGCTCGTGCCGGGCGCGGCCGGACTGGCCCTCCTGGTGCCGGCCGTGCTCGGGCTGCTCCCGCGCGGCACCTACCGGGCCGCTCGCGGGCTGCCCTCCGTCGTGCTGCTGCGCGGCGTCGCGGCGGGCTCCTTCATCGCCGCGGAATCCTTCGTGCCGCTGATGCTGGTGACGCAGCGCGGGCTCAGTCCGACACTGGCCGGGTTCTCGCTCGCCGCGGGCGGTGGGACGTGGGCGCTGGGCTCGTGGGTGCAGTCGCGGCCGCGGTTCGAGCCGTACCGGGAGCGGTTGACGACGCTCGGCATGCTGCTGGTGGCGGCGGCCATCGCCACCGCGCCGAGTGTGCTGATCGACTCCGTGCCCGTCTGGACCGTGGCCGTCGCCTGGGCGTTCGGCTGCTTCGGCATGGGCCTCGTCATCTCGTCCACGAGCGTGCTCCTGCTCCAGCTCTCCGCCCCCGAGGAGGCCGGCACCAACTCCGCCGCCCTCCAGATCTCCGACGGCCTCTCCAACGTCGTGCTGCTCTCCGCCGGCGGCGCCGCCTTCGCCACCCTCGGCGGCGGCACGGTGACGCACACCACCACCGACACCACCGCCTCCCATCCCGCCGCCTTCACCGCGGTGTTCCTGCCGATGGCGGTGGTCGCGCTGGTGGGGGCCTGGGTGACCACGCGGCTGCGGGAGCGGTGAGGAGCGCTTCCCCGCTGTGACGTGGATCCCACCCGGGCATGACCCGGGCTTGTCCGCGCATGGGCAGTGGTGGGGCGCCGGTAGGGTGGCCCGGTTGTCATACGTAGCCGAGCCGTCAGGCTCCCCTCGAACGAGCCGCCCGACCCCCAACGGAGACCGTGACTACCACCGCCGGCACAAGCTCTGCCTCGCACCACCTGTCCCCGGCGTTCCCCGGCCGCGCCCCCTGGGGTACCGCCAGCAAGCTGCGCGCCTGGCAGCAGGGCGCGATGGAGAAGTACATCCAGGAGCAGCCGCGGGACTTCCTGGCGGTCGCCACCCCCGGCGCCGGCAAGACGACCTTCGCGCTGACGCTGGCGTCCTGGCTGCTGCACCACCACGTCGTGCAGCAGGTCACCGTGGTGGCCCCGACCGAGCACCTGAAGAAGCAGTGGGCCGAAGCCGCGGCCCGCATAGGCATCAAGCTCGACCCGGAGTACAGCGCCGGGCCGCTCGGCAGGGAGTACCACGGGGTCGCCGTGACGTACGCGGGTGTCGGTGTGCGGCCGATGCTCCACCGGAACCGGGTGGAGCAGCGCAAGACCCTCGTCATCCTCGACGAGATCCACCACGCCGGTGACAGCAAGTCCTGGGGCGAGGCCTGTCTGGAGGCCTTCGAGCCCGCCACCCGCCGGCTCGCCCTCACCGGTACGCCCTTCCGGTCCGACACCAACCCCATCCCCTTCGTGACGTACGAGGAGGGGCAGGACGGAATCCGGCGGTCCGCCGCCGACTACACCTACGGGTACGGCAACGCGCTCGCCGACAACGTCGTCCGGCCCGTCATCTTCCTCTCCTACAGCGGCAACATGCGCTGGCGCACCAAGGCCGGTGACGAGGTCGCCGCGCGGCTCGGCGAGCCCATGACCAAGGACGCCATCAGCCAGGCCTGGCGGACCGCTCTCGATCCGCGTGGTGAGTGGATGCCCGCCGTGCTGCGCGCCGCCGACCAGCGCCTGACCGAGGTCAGGAAGGCCATCCCGGACGCCGGCGCGCTCGTCATCGCCTCCGACCAGGACTCGGCGCGTGCGTACGCCAAGCTGATCCGCGAGATCACGGGCAGCAAGGCGACCCTCGTGCTGTCCGACGACGCCGGCGCCTCCGAGCGGATCGACGAGTTCAGCGCGAACACCGACCGGTGGATGGTCGCCGTGCGGATGGTGTCCGAGGGCGTCGACGTGCCCCGGCTCGCGGTGGGTGTGTACGCGACGACCATCTCGACGCCTCTCTTCTTCGCGCAGGCCGTCGGGCGTTTCGTACGGTCCCGGCGGCGCGGCGAGACCGCGTCCGTGTTCCTGCCGACCGTGCCCGACCTGCTCTCCTTCGCCAACGAGATGGAGCGCGAGCGCGACCACGTCCTCGACAAGCCCAAGAAGGAGGGCGAGGAGGACCCGTACGCCGAATCCGAGAAGGAGATGGAGGAGGCGAACAAGGAGCAGGACGAGGACACCGGTGAGCAGGACATGCTGCCCTTCGAGGCGCTGGAGTCCGACGCCGTCTTCGACCGGGTCATGTACAACGGCGCCGAGTTCGGCATGCAGGCCCACCCGGGCAGCGAGGAGGAGCAGGACTACCTCGGCATCCCCGGGCTGCTGGAGCCCGACCAGGTCCAGCTGCTGCTGCAGAAGCGGCAGGCCCGGCAGATCGCGCACAGCCGCAAGAAGCCGGACGAGGAGGCCGACCTGCTCGAACTGCCCGCCGAGCGGCGGCCGGTCGTCTCCCACAAGGAGATGATGGAGCTGCGGCGGCAGCTCAACACGATGGTCGGCGCCTACGTCCACCAGAGCGGCAAGCCGCACGGCGTGATCCACACGGAGCTGCGGCGCGTGTGCGGGGGGCCTCCGGCGGCGGAGGCGACGGCGGGGCAGCTGCGGCAGCGGATCGCCAAGGTCCAGGAGTGGGCTACGCGGATGAAGTGACTCGCCAGTCGTCACGGGGCCGGGCAGCGCCCGGCCCTTCCGCATGTGTGGGTGTCGTGTGTGCTCCGTGGGGCGTCATGAGGTGCCTGTTGCACGTATCCGGGCAAAGGGGGCCAGCCGACCCTGGTCCGTGCCCGGATTCTGGACGGAGCCTTCCGCTCAGCGAACTCCCTTCGCTACTGTCCGGCTACGCACACGCCCCGTGGCAGCGCCGCCGCGGAGCGCAGCCGTGAAGCGACGCGGTCCGGACAGGCCGGGCCGCCGGCCGATCGGCGGCCTCTGAAACGCGTTGCCGACGGGACTCGGTGACGCATCCGCCGACCAGGGGGCCGTCGACCTCACCACTAAGGAGTGGGCGTCGTGACCGCGGAGACCTCCCAGACGCTCGACAGGGGACTGCGCGTCCTCAAGCTGCTCGCCGACACGGACCACGGGCTGACCGTGACCGAGCTCTCCCTCAAACTGGGCGTCAACCGGACCGTGGTGTACCGGTTGCTCGCCACGCTGGAACAGCACGCGCTGATACGCCGTGACCTGGGCGGACGTGCCCGGGTCGGGCTCGGTGTGCTGCGTCTGGGGCGGCAGGTCCATCCCCTCGTACGGGAGGCCGCGATGCCGGCGCTGCGGTCGCTCGCCGAGGACATCGGCGCGACGGCGCACCTGACCCTGGTCGACGGGGCGGACGCGCTCGCCGTGGCCGTGGTGGAGCCGACCTGGACGGACTATCACGTCGCCTACCGGGCCGGGTTCCGCCACCCCCTGGACCGGGGCGCCGCGGGCAAGGCGATACTCGCGGCCCGGCAGCACCCGATGACGGACCCCGGGTTCATCCTGACCCACGGCGAGCTGGAGGCCGGCGCGTGCGGGGCGGCGGCCCCGCTGCTGGGGGTGACGGGTGTCGAGGGCAGCGTGGGCGTGGTGATGCTGGCGGACGTGGTGCCGGAGCGCGTGGGGGCCAGGGTCGTCGAGGCGGCCCGAGAGGTCGCGGACGCGCTGCGCTGACGTCTGCGGAGCCTGCCGGGCGCCCTCGTGCCAGGCCCCCGGCGACCTGGGCCCGGCCCGATTCCCCACCCGAGTTAGATTGATCCCGTGTTCTCTCGCCTCACGCGCCCCCAGGCCATCGCCGTCTGCGCCCTGCCCGTCGTGGCTCTGCTCGCCACGGCGGTGTTCGCGCCGCTGCCGTTCTCGGTGGCGCAGCCCGGGCAGACGACGAACGTGCTCGGGGAGGACAAGGGCGCCCCGGTGATCACGATCTCGGGCGCGCCGGCCCGGGACACCCGTGGCCAGCTGCGCATGACCACCATCGTGGCGACCTCACCGGAGACCCGGGTCTCGCTCCCGGACATCGTCGACAGCTGGTTCCGCACGGACCGGGCGGTCATGCCGCGCGACGCGATCTACCCGAGCGGCGACACCGTCCAGGAGATCGAGCGGCACAACGAGGAGCAGATGAAGGAGTCCCAGGACGCGGCGACGCAGGCCGCGCTGAACTATCTCGGCCTCGACGACAAGGACGTCAAGGTCGGCCTGAGGCTCGCGGACGTGGGCGGGCCCAGTGCGGGGCTGCTGTTCTCCCTGGGGATCATCGACAAGCTCGACGGCGACGGCACCGGTGGTGATCTCACCGGGGGCCGTGTCATCGCCGGCACCGGCACGATCGCCGCCGACGGCAAGGTCGGGGCGGTGGGCGGCGTCGCCCTCAAGACCCAGGCCGCCAAGCGGGACGGAGCGACCGTGTTCCTCGTCCCGAAGGCGGAGTGCGCGGACGCGCGGGCCGAACTGCCGAAGGGTCTGCGGCTGATTCCGGTGACCACGCTGAAGAGCACGGTGAGTTCACTGGTGGCCCTGGAGACGGGTAAGGGGTCAGTGCCCAGCTGTTAGAGAGCGGTGGCTGCCGTCCCCGGCCGGGTGGCGAGCCTTAATCCGACCTCTACGAGGGTCCAGCCGAGGCGGGTGCGGAGGCCATGGTTGTTCCGGGCGGTGGGGCGCGGGCCTCCGGCCGCGGCACGGAGTTCGGTGGCGCGGGCGTGGTGCAGGGCGAGGTGGATGTCCGGGTGCATCTCAGTCCGTCCTGATCGGGAAGGCGTGGGTGTGGAGGCGGACCTGCTCGGCGCCGGGGGTGTCCTCGGTGGTTGCGCGGTCGCGGTACGTCTCGACCAGCGCGTGCATCTTCTCGACGAGCTCCCGCGTCAGTTCGGGCGTGAGCTGCAGGGTCCAACTGCTCATGTCCCAGGAGCGGCTCCACTCCTCGGGCCATGAGCCGCGGTTGCCCAGCCACGTCGACAGGTCCTGGGTCTGCGTGGTGGCGACCTCGTGGAGGTACATGTCCGCCGCGCCGCGCACGGTCGGGTCCGAGTCGTTGAGGAGGGCGTCGTCGAAGCGCAGGCCGCGGTGGACCGCCTGCCACCATCGCTCGCGCCCCTTGCCCCGCTCGGGGGCGTCCTCGACGAAGCCGTACTCCGCGAGCTGACGCAGGTGGTAGCTGGTGGCGCCGCTGGACTCGCCCAGCTTCGCGGCGAGTTGCGAGGCGGTGGCCGGGCCGCCGAAGCGCAGGGCGTCCAGCAGCTGCATCCGCAGGGGGTGCGCGAGTCCGCGCAGGGATCGGGCGTCGAGTTGCCGTACGTGTGTCTTCTCGGTCTCACTCACCATGCAAAGGTAGCGTTGCAAAGGGACCTTTGCAACGTCTTCTTTGTAAGTCTTTCCGGTAAGTCACCCCTCCCTGACCAATCCCTCCTCCACCATCCAGTCCAGCGCCACCTGATGCGGATCCTCACCCTCCACATCGACCTTCGCGTTCAGCGTCCGCGCCACCCCGTTGTTCAGCCTCGCCGTCACCGGATCCAGCACGTCCGAGATCGCCGGCCACCGCCTGAGGGTCTTCGCGTTGATCATCGGCGCCGCGTTGTAGTTCGGGAAGAACTTCCTGTCGTCCGCCATGACCGCCAGGTTCATGGAGTTGATGCGCCCGTCGGTGGTGAACACCTCCCCGTACGGGCAACTGCCCTTCGACGTCTGGGTGTAGATGATCCCCGTGTCCATCTGCGTGACGTTCCGCGCCGGCAGCTCCATCCCGTACGCCCGCTGCATGCCCGGCAACCCGTCCGCCCGGTTCGCGAACTCGACCTCCACGCACAGCCTCACCGCCCCCGGGTCGGACTTCGCCAGCTTCGCCACGTCCGACAGGGTCTTCGTGCCGTACTTCCTCGCGTTCTCCTGGTTCATCGCCAGCGCGTAGGTGTTGTTCAGGGACGACGGCCGCAGCCAGGCCAGCCCGTTCGCCGCGTCGGCCTTCCGGACCGCCTCCCACTGCTCGCGCGGATCGGTGATCGGCTCGCTGTTCCCCAGGTACGTGATCCACGCCGTGCCCGTGTACTCGTACCCGGCGTCGGCGTCGCCCTTGCGGACCGCCTCGCGGCTGCCGATGGACCCCTGGATGCCCGTGCGGTCGAGTACCTCCGCCCCGGCCGCCTCCAGGGCGATGCCCATGATCGCGCCGAGGATCAGCCCCTCGGTGAACGACTTGGACGTCACCGTCAGGCTCGCGCCCTTCAGCGGCTCGCCCCGCCCGACCGACCCGGGCCGCACGTCGTCCGCCATGGGGGAGCCGCTGGTCAGTCCGCAGCCGGTGACCAGCAGCCCCGCTGCCACCAGGCACGTACGCCGTCTCATGGCTGGAGCCCCCGCGGCCGCAGGAACACTTCCGCCAGCGAGGCCAGCCAGTCCACCAGCAGCGCCAGGACCACCGTGAGGACCGAGCCCAGCACCAGCACCGGCATCCGCTGGTTGGTGATCCCGGTCGTGATCAGTACGCCCAGTCCGCCGCCCCCGCCGAAGACGGCCAGGGTCGCCGTGCCGACGTTCAGGACGAGGGCCGTGCGGACACCCGCCAGGATCAGCGGGACCGCCAACGGCAGTTCTACCCGGGTCAGGACCCCCATCGGCGACATGCCGATGCCCCGCGCCGCCTCCAGCAGCGTCGGGTCGTTCGCCTTCAGGCCGGTGATGGTGTTCGACAGCACGGGCAGGACGGCGTAGGCGATGATGCCGATCAGGGCGGCCCGGCGGCCGATGCCCAGCCAGATGACGAGGAGCGCCAGCAGGCCGATGGCGGGCGTCGCCTGGCCCATGTTGGCGAACGCCATCGCCACCGGAGTGGCCCTGCGCAGCGCCCCGCGGGTCAGCAGGATCCCCAGCGGGATCGCGATGATCAGCACGAAGAACGTGGAGATCGCGGTCAGTTGGACGTGCTGCCACAGGGCCTTGGAGACCTGGCCGCCCGACAGGGCGTTCCGGGACAGCGCGTCCAGGTCGGCCTGCTGGAACCAGAGCCAGGTGGCGAGCAGTACGGCCACCAGGACGGCGGGCAGCACGGTCAGCTTCTGCCATCCGACGTGCCGGGGCGGCGGGCCGGGTGGCGTCCGGGGCGCCTCGGCCTGCTCTTCGTCCGCCGGTCCGGGGGCCGTTCGCACCGGTCCGGGAGCGGTCACCGCGTCCCTCCGAGGCCGCCCACGCCCGTGACGCCCCCGCCGCCCTCCTGCTCCGCGTGCGTCTGCGCCGCCCGCAGTTCCTCCAGCTCGTGCTGGTGCTCCAGCGCGTCCAGCCGGTCGGCCTCCAGCATGTCGTGCACGGAGTTGAGGAGCGTCTCCATGTCGACGACGCCGGTGTACTCACCGCGCCGCCCCGTGACCGCCACCCGCCCGGCGTTGTCGGTGAGCACCGCCTCCAGCGCGTCCCGCAGGGTCGCGTCCCGGGTGACCGTGTCGTGCACCAGCGTCCCGGCACGGGCCAGCGACCCCCGCGCCCGCATCAGATCACCGCGCCTGAGCCACTTGTAGGGCCGGCCGCGCCGGTCGAGCAGCAGGACCTCGTTGGTGCCGCCGACCCGCAGCCGGTTGAAGATCTGCTGCAACGGGTCGTCGATCATCACCGTCGGATAGTCGGTGATCTCCACGTCCCGCACGCGGGTGAGGTTCAGCCGCTTCAGCGCCGCCCCGGCACCGACGAACCCGGACACGAAGTCGTCCGCCGGGTTCGTGAGGATGGCCTCCGGGGTGTCGAACTGCGCGATGTGGGACCGGTCGCGCAGGACGGCGATCCGGTCGCCGATCTTGATCGCCTCGTCGAAGTCGTGCGTGACGAAGACGATCGTCTTGTGCAGCTCGTGCTGGAGCCGGATCAGCTCGTCCTGGAGATGGTCGCGGGTGATCGGGTCCACCGCCCCGAACGGCTCGTCCATCAGCAGCACCGGGGGGTCGGCGGCCAGGGCACGGGCCACGCCCACCCGCTGCTGCTGACCGCCGGAGAGCTGGCGCGGATAGCGGCCGTGGAACTCGCCGGGGTCGAGGCCGACGAGGTCGAGCAGCTCCTCGGTCCGCGCCCTGATCCGGGCCTTCGGCCAGCCGATCATCCTCGGTACGAGCGCGATGTTCTGCGCGACCGTCATGTGCGGGAAGAGCCCGGCGGACTGGATCGCGTAGCCGACCTTGCGGCGCAGCCCCACCGGGTCGATGTCGGTGACGTCCTCACCGCCCATGCGGATACGGCCGCCGGTCGGCTCGATCAACCTGTTGATCATCTTGAGCGTGGTCGACTTGCCGCAGCCCGAGGGGCCGACCAGGACGACGACCTCGCCCGCCTTGATCTCCATGCTCACGTTGTCCACGGCCGGCTGCGCGCTGCCGGGGTACCGCTTGGTCAGGCTCTCCAGCTCGATGGAGGCCCCGTGGCCGCCGGTCTCAGGCACGGATCCCCCCGGGAATGGTCAGCCGCCCGATCAGGACGTACGCGGCGTCGAACAGCAGTGCCAGGATGATGATGCCGAGCGTGCCCGCGAGGACCTGGTTGAGCGCGTTGGCGCTGCCCAGCGAGGCGAGGCCGCGGAAGATGACGTTGCCGAGGCCGGGTCCCGAGGCGTACGCCGCGATGGCCGCGATGCCCATCAGCATCTGGGTCGCGACCCGGATCCCGGTCAGGATCGGCGGCCAGGCCAGCGGCAGCTCGATCCGCAGCAGCCGGGCCGGCCGGGACATGCCGATGCCCGTGGCCGCGTCCACCAGTGACGGGTCGACCCCGCGCAGCCCGACGATCGCATTGCGCACGACCGGCAGCAGTCCGTACAGCGTCAGGGCGATCACCGTCGGCGGCACGCCCAGCCCCACGACCGGGATGAGCAGACCGATCAGGGCGAGCGCCGGCACGGTCAGGACGGTGGCGGTGGTCGTGGTCGCGAGGTTCCCGGCCCACTCGCTGCGGTAGGTGGCGACCCCGATCAGGACCCCGAGCACGGTCGCGACGACCATGCACTGGAAGACGGCGCTGGCGTGCTGGTAGGCGTCCGTGAGCAGCTGCTGGTGCCGGTTCGCCACGTACTCCCAGAAGTTCACACCCGCTCACCCCACGATTCAGGTCTCCTCCGCGGCCTGCTCCACCAGCGGGATGATCCGCAGCGGAACGGGGTTCTCCATGACGATCGCCGTGGAGGCCCGGACGATGCCATCAAAACCGACGACCCGGTCGATCACACGCTGGAGATCGGCGTTCGAGCGGGCCACCAGCCGGCACAGCATGTCCCCGGTGCCGGTGGTGGTGTGCAGCTCCAGCACCTCCGGCACGGTCGCCAAGTGGGCCCGCACATCGGCGCCTTGGCCCTGCCGGATCTGGAGCGTCGCGAACGCCGTGACCGGGTAGCCGAGCGCCGCCGGGTCCACCTCCGGGCCGAAGCCGCGGATGACTCCGTTCGACTGAAGCCGGTCGAGCCGCGCCTGCACGGTGCCCCGGGCCACGCCGAGCCGCCGCGACATCTCCAGCACCCCGATCCGCGGCTCGCGGGCCAGCAGCAGGAGGATCCGGCCGTCCAGATGATCGATCGCCACAGCAGCCTCCCGGGTGGTCATCCTGTACAGAAGGGCCGGTGATACGGCCGTATTGCTGAACAGATTGCCCAGCGGAATCGCAAACTATTGCGCACCTTGCCGAGCGGGGAGACCCTGCGGCTATGACGCAGACCACACACCACACTCCCGACACCGCCCGGCAGGCCGACCCCTTCCCGGTCAAGGGAATGGACGCGGTCGTCTTCGCCGTGGGCAACGCCAAGCAGGCGGCGCACTACTACTCCACCGCCTTCGGCATGAAGCTGGTCGCCTACTCCGGACCGGAGAACGGCAGCCGCGAGACCGCTGCGTACGTCCTGGAGAACGGCTCCGCCCGCTTCGTCCTCACCTCGGTCATCAAGCCGTCCAGCGACTGGGGCCACTTCCTCGCCCGGCACGTGGCCGAGCACGGCGACGGCGTCGTCGACCTCGCCATCGAGGTGCCGGATGCGCGCGCCGCGTACGCCTACGCCCTGGAGCACGGCGCCCGCTCGGTCGCCGAGCCGTACGAGCAGAAGGACGAGCACGGCACGGTCGTCCTGGCCGCCATCGCCACCTACGGCGAGACCCGCCACACCCTCGTCGAGCGCTCCGGCTACGACGGCCCGTACCTGCCCGGCTTCGTCGCGGCCGAGCCGATCGTCGAGCCGCCCGCCCAGCGCACCTTCCAGGCCATCGACCACTGCGTCGGCAACGTCGAGCTCGGCCGGATGAACGAGTGGGTCGGCTTCTACAACAAGGTGATGGGCTTCACGAACATGAAGGAGTTCGTGGGCGACGACATCGCCACCGAGTACAGCGCGCTGATGTCGAAGGTCGTCGCCGACGGCACGCTCAAGGTCAAGTTCCCGATCAACGAGCCGGCCATCGCCAAGAAGAAGTCCCAGATCGACGAGTACCTGGAGTTCTACGGCGGCGCGGGCGTCCAGCACATCGCGCTCAACACCAACGACATCGTCCAGACGGTCCGCACCATGCGCGCGGCCGGCGTGGAGTTCCTGAACACGCCCGACTCGTACTACGACACCCTGGGGGAGTGGGTCGGCGAGACCCGGGTCCCGATCGACACCCTGCGCGAGCTGAAGATCCTCGCCGACCGCGACGAGGACGGCTACCTGCTGCAGATCTTCACCAAGCCGGTCCAGGACCGCCCGACCGTGTTCTTCGAGATCATCGAGCGGCACGGCTCGATGGGCTTCGGCAAGGGCAACTTCAAGGCCCTGTTCGAGGCGATCGAGCGGGAGCAGGCCCGCCGCGGCAACCTCTGATCCGATCGCCCCTGTGAGGCGTGCGGGTGTCACGGGGCACCCGCACGCCTCACTCCTCGTCCATCTCGGGCAGTTCCTCGTCCGGCGGTTCCCCCAGCGCCTCGGACGCCGCCCGAGCCGCCGGCGCGTGCAGCGGCGAGAAGTGCGGGTTGATGCGCAGCGCCTCCGCCAGGTGCCGCCGGGCCGCCCCGTACCGCTCCAGCTCACGCTCGATCATGCCGCGGTGGTAGGCGTACACGGCGCTGCGCACCCCGCCCCCGCCCTCACCGTCCGTCGCCCGCACCGCGTAGCGCAGCGCCTCCCCGGACCGCCCGGCCCGGTGCAGCGCCCAGCCCAGGGCGTCGGCGACCTCCGTACCCGGCTGGCGCTTCCACTCCGCCCGCAACCGCCGTACCGCGGACCGCGGATCACCGTGGTCGGCCTCGAACTGGCCGAGGACCAGCTCCTCGTCGGCCCCGCCCGCGGCGGCGCCGCGGACCCGCTCCCGCAGCAGGTCGTACTGCACCCGTGCCGCCTCCGGCATACCCAGCGACTCGTACAACTCGCCCAGCTCCAGGGCGTAACGCGGACACGGCTGCTTGGCCAGCGCCACCTGGTACGCGTTCAGCGCCTCCGTCGTCCGGCCCAGCCCGGCGAGCACCCTGCCCTGCCCGGCCTGCGCGGCCCGCTGGTCCGGGTCGAGGCGCACCGCCTCCCGGAAGTGCCGCAGCGCGTCCTCCAAGTCGCCGCGCTCCCACGCCAGCTGCCCGGCCCGCTCCAGGTAGGCCGCCCGCTCGGCCGGGGCCCGCGCGCCCGCCGCCGCGTCCGCCAGCGAGGCCGCCGCGTCCTCCCGCCAGCCCCGGTCCCGGTAGACGGCCGCGGCCCGCGCCAGCACGGCCGGACCGGAGCGCAGTTCCGTCAGCCGGTCCAGCGTCCGCTTCGCCGCCGCGTGCTCACCGAGCCCGGTGTAGGCGTCGATGAGCAGTGGGTACGTCGTCCACCGCCGGGGCTCCAGCTTCAGCGCCGCCTCGCCCCAGCGGCGCGCGGCGGGGAAGTCCCGGCGGGCGTTCGACAGGGCGGCCAGCCCGGCCAGGGCCCGGACGTTCCGCTCCGGCCGGACCGCGAGCGACGTCCGCAACGCCTTCTCCGCGCGCGGGTAGTACCCGGGGTCCGCGAGCCGCCGCCCCTGCTCCACGTAGGCCGCCCCGAGCACCGCCCAGGACGTCGCGTCCTTCGGACGGGTGCGCACCCGCTTCTCCCGCTCGTCGATCAGCTCCGCCAGATCGGGCAGCGCGGCCGGCACCCCGGCGCCGACCGCCGCCATGGCCAGCGCCCCCGGAGACGGCGGAGCGGGCTCGGCGGGCCGCCCCCACGGCAGCAGCACCAGCACCCCGCCGAGCACGGCACACCCCGCCACGGAGGCGATCAGCACCCGCCGCGCACGAACGCGGCGCCCCGGGCCGCTCTCCCGCCGCTCCGGACCCTCCTGCTGGTTCTCCATGGCGATCACTGTGCGTCAGTACGACGACCACACCCGGGCAGGTGAAGGGTGCCGCCGACGGGGTTCACACCGATGGCCCCGGGTGCGAACCTGTGATCATGAGCCGTATCGAAGCGCCCCGCTCCGACGACGCACACACCGCAGCGAGCGGTGACCTCGTCGACCTGCTGCTCGGCGGCCTCCCCGCCGAGGCGGTCCTCACCGACCCCGACGTCACGGCCTCCTACGCCCACGACATGGCGAGCTTCTGCCCGGCCGGCGCCCCGGCCGTGGTCGTCCTGCCCCGCACGGTCGAGCAGGTCCAGCACGTCATGCGCACCGCCACCGCCCTGCGCGTCCCGGTCGTCCCGCAGGGCGCCCGCACCGGACTGTCCGGCGCCGCCAACGCCTCCGACGGCTGCATCGTGCTCTCCCTGACCAAGATGGACCGGATCCTGGAGATCAACCCGGTCGACCGCATCGCCGTCGTCGAGCCCGGCGTGATCAACGCCGCCCTCTCCCGGGCCGTCGGCGAACACGGCCTGTACTACCCGCCGGACCCCTCCAGCTGGGAGATGTGCACCATCGGCGGCAACATCGGCACGGCCTCGGGCGGCCTGTGCTGCGTGAAGTACGGGGTCACCGCCGAGTACGTCCTCGGACTGGACGTGGTGCTGGCCGACGGGCGGCTCATGTCCACCGGCCGCCGCACCGCCAAGGGCGTCGCCGGGTACGACCTGACCCGGCTGTTCGTCGGCTCCGAGGGCTCGCTCGGCATCGTCGTACGGGCCGTGCTCGGCCTGCGCCCCAAGCCGCCCGAGCAGCTCGTGCTGGCCGCCGAGTTCGCCTCCGGGGCCGCCGCCTGCGACGCCGTGTGCCGCATCATGGAGGGCGGCCACGTCCCGTCACTCCTCGAACTCATGGACCGCACGACGGTCAAGGCCGTCAACGACCTGGCGCAGATGGGCCTCCCGGAGAGCACCGAGGCCCTGCTGCTCGCCGCCTTCGACACCACCGACCCGGCCGCCGACCTCGCCGCCGTCGGCGCGCTGTGCGAGGCCGCCGGCGCCACCCAGGTCGTACCGGCCGACGACGCGGCGGAGTCCGAACTGCTCCTCCAGGCGCGTCGGTTGTCGCTCACCGCGCTGGAGGCGGTCAAGGGCGTGACGATGATCGACGACGTGTGCGTGCCCCGCTCCCGCCTCGCCGAGATGCTCGACGGGGTCGACCGGATCGCCGAGAAGTACCAGCTCACCATCGGGGTCGTCGCCCATGCGGGCGACGGCAACACCCACCCGACGGTGTGCTTCGACCCGGCCGATCCCGACGAGTCCCGGCGCGCCCGCGAGTCCTTCGACGAGATCATGGCCCTCGGCCTGGAACTCGGCGGCACCATCACCGGCGAGCACGGCGTCGGCGTGCTGAAGAAGGAGTGGCTGGCGCGCGAGATCGGCCCCGTCGGGATGGAGATGCAGCGGGCCGTCAAGCAGGCCTTCGACCCGCTGAACCTCCTGAACCCGGGCAAGCTCTTCTGACGGACGCAGCGGACGGGCCTCGAAGGCCTCACTGGGCGAGCAGCTGGGCCAGCTCGTCGTCGAGACCGAGCTGCTCACCCTCCGTCCCCGGCGGGACCACCCGCAGCGTGCGCTCCAGCCAGGCCGACACCGGGGCCGCCGGGGCCTCCAGCAGGGCGTCCCCGTCGGGTGACCTCAGCGCCACCAGCACGACGGTGCGCCCCTCGGCCTTCGTCGGCCACACCCGCACGTCCCCCCGCCCGCACGGCCGGAACACGCCCTCCACCAGCAGGTCCCGGGCGAACGTCCAGTGCACGGGGTGCGCGGAGTCGATGTGGAAGGTGACGTGGACGGCGTACGGATCGTCGGTGACGTACCCGAGCCGGGCCGGCACCGGGATCCGGCGCTCCGGCGACAGGACGAGTTTCAGCTCCAGTTCGCGTTCCACCACGGTGCGCATGGCGGTGTTCCCCTCTCTGCAGGCTGCCCGCGAGGGCCGGTCGGGAGGAGAGAGCGCGCGGGCGCGGCGGCATTACGCGCGTTGCCGGAAGTTTTTTCGCAGGGGGAGGCGCGGGGCGTGCGACGCGTAGCACATCGGTGCTCGAAAGGGGTGGGTCCGGTGGGAGCGGCGGTGGGGGTTGCGCACGTCTGATAGATGTGGAGGCCCCCATTTGGCCCTCGAGCAGATACGGGACGACGGAGATGAGCGCCCCAACCCCGGCCCCCGGTGACGACAGGCCCCGCGAAGGTTATTACCCGGACCCGTCCATTCCTGGATATGTCCGGTACTGGAACGGTGCCTCCTGGGTGCCGGGCACCAGCCGTCCCGCACCCAAGGACGGCGAGACGCTCGCGCCGCCGCCCGGTGCGGGGGCGGAACAGCCCGGCGCCGCCTCCGCCTCCGGCGCCGCCTCCGCCTCGGTCGAGGAGACCGGCCCGCACTTCTTCGACGAGGACCCGGTCGACGAGCCGTCCCCTGCCGACGCCCAGCACGGCAGCCGTCCCGAACCCGCGTCGGCGTGGGGCGCCGACCGCTCCCGCCAGTCCGGCTTCGGCGGCGACCAGGACCGCCGCGTCTCGTGGGGCGCACAGCAGGCCGCGCAGGGCGCGGACCCGAGGGTGCCGCACGCCGACCGGCAGCCGGCCGGGGAGCCCGCCGCCGACGGCACGGCCGATGTCCCTCCCGCGGACCAGGAGGCGGACGCCGCGGCCGCCGGCAGCACGTTCGTCTTCCGCCGCCCGACGGGGAAGGCCGGAGGAGGCGCCACCGCCGATGCCCCCGACGAGGGCACGATGACGTTCCGCGCGGTGTCGCCGCGTCAGGGCCCGGCCGCTTCCGCGGGCTCGGGCGGTTCGGGCAGTGGCCCGGCGGGGTCCGGGTTCGGTGGGCAGGGCGGGCCGGGCGGATCCGGCGGCAACCCGCCAGGATCGGGTTTCGGCTCTCAGGGAGCAGCGGCCGGCTTCGGGGCGCCGGGCTCGGCGGGGTCCGGTTTCGGGGCCCAGGCCGGCCCGGGCGGCAGCCCGGCGGGACCCGCGTTCGGCGCGCAGGGCGGCGCGGCCGCCTCCGGTGACGCCTCGCACCGCCCCGGCTTCGGTGCCGGGAAGGCCGCCGCCGCCCGGGCCGCCGCACAGGCCGGCGCCGGCGCCCAGGCCTCCGCGGCCGCCCCGACGGCGCTGTCCGGGCCCCAGGCGGCGCCCACCGTCCCCCCGCAGTCCGGCGGCCCCCAGCCCGCGCAGTCCGGCGGCCCCCAGCCCGCGCAGTCCGGCGGCCCCCAGCCCGGCCCAGCCGCCTCCGCCACGCCGCTCAGCGCCGGCTCCGGAGGCGGCCAGTCCTCCTGGGCGCAGCAGGTGCACCGGCTCGCCGGAGCGGGCGGCGACGAGCAGCCCGTCGCGCCCTGGAAGCCGCCGACCGAGGACGTGTTCCAGGCGGCCGCCCGGCGCCAGGCGTCGGCCCGCCCCGCGGGGCTCGGCAAGCGGCTGGCCGCCCGGCTGCTGGACACCCTCGTCCTCGCCGGCGTCACCGCCGGGGCCGCCGTACCGCTCGGCATCAAGGCGATCGACCACGTCAACGAGAAGATCGACGCGGCCAAACTCTCCGGCGAGACCGTCACGGTCTGGCTGCTCGACGGCACCACGTCGGTGTACCTCGGCATCGTCCTGGCCGTCCTGCTGCTCGTCGGCGTCGTCTCCGAGGTGCTGCCCACCGCCAAGTGGGGCCGCACCCTCGGAAAGAAGCTGATGGGTCTCGAAGTGCGGGACATCGAAGGCCACGACGCCCCGGAGTTCGGCGCGGCGCTGCGGCGCTGGGTGGTCTACAGCGTGCCCGGACTCCTCGTCGTCGGGATCGTCGGCATCGCCTGGTGCCTCTTCGACAAGCCGTGGCGCCAGTGCTGGCACGACAAGGTCGCGCACACGTTCGTGGCCGGCTGAGCCGTACCTCGGACGGCCGTCTGCCGGATGCGGAGCCGGGGGGTTCGCGGTCGACTCGGGCCATGAGCAGTGAACCGCCCCCCGGCTCCGGTCAGCAGCCCCCGGAAGACGATCCGCTCAAGAAGCGGCCCCCGGGCGAGCAGCCCGGCGAGGGCGCGGGCTCGCCCTACGACCCGCGATACCCGGGCGGCGGCCCCGGCGATGTCCCTCCCGGCGGCGGCCGGGGCGGTGGCCCCTACGGCGGTCCTCCCGGCGGCGGCCAGGGCGGTGGCCCTTATGGCGGTCCTCCCGGCGGCGGCCCTTACGGCGGTTCCCCCTACGGCGGCGGCTCCTACCCCACCGACCCCCTCGCCGGCATGCCCCCGCTCGCCGACGGCGTCAAGCGCGCGCTCGCCCGCATCATCGACGTGATCCTGGTGGGTGCCGTCGTCGTGCTGCTCACCTGGGGCTTCGGCGTCAACGAGTACGACGTGGACAGCGACCGCATCGAGGCCGGCAAGTCCTTCTGGCAGTCGGCGGTCGCCACCGTCCTCTACATCGCCTACGACACCTTCCTCACCGCGCGGACCGGCCAGACCCTCGGCAAGAAACTGCTGCACCTGCGCGTGGCCAACCTCGACAACGGCGCCACGCCCTCCGTGCAGAACGCGTTGATGCGCGCGGCGGTGCTGTGGATCCCGTGCTTCTTCTGCTGCTTCTGCGTCTGGCTCGTGATCTCGGGCGGTTGGATCCTCTTCGACCGGCCCTACCGGCAGGGCCCGCACGACAAGGCGGCCAAAACGGTCGTGGTCAGTACCAACTGAGGCCCGGACGCATCACACAGCCGTCAGGAGACCGCCCGCTCCCGCACCGGCTCCGGGGCCGGTGCGGCGACCGATGCCCGCACGGGTTCCTCGGGCGCGGGCTGTTCCACCGCGGCCGGGCGCTTCCCGGGCAGCGGCACCGTCATGGCGACCAGCAGCCCGAGGGCGAGCGCCGCGACGGCGATGATCGCGATCCCCACGCCCGAACTCGTCTGTGACAGCAGCAGCATGGCGAGGGTCGAGAGGATCACGGTGCAGGAACCGTAGGCGAGCTGTGCGGCGGTCGGACGGGGCATGGCCATCATGTCCTCGAAAGTGGGGGTCCACGGGGGTGTCGGCCTGGCGTTCCGCCGGCTTCCGGGCGTTCTGCCAAGCGACATTCTCATCGGCAGGGTGCCCGAGTGGAACGAACGGTAAGCGTGACCTAATCAACAGGGCCGGAGCACAGGGGGCGCACGGAGTCATGGCGTCCAGGTAGTGGACATATGCGCGCGCCCACCGGACGGTGGCACGTGCCTGCCGGACGTCGGCGGGTGCCTGCCGGGCACCCGAACGGTTGTCCGCAAAACGAACATGGACTCCGCATAGTGCACTTGACCTGTCCAAGTCAAGATCTGTCTTTTCTTCTAAACCTCTAGTCAAATGTCGTCACTTGACTACACGCGTTGATCACGCGCGCGCGGACTCCGTTCACACCAGACCTCTTCCTCCGCGCGCACGAACGCGGGGGAGGAACTCAAGTGACCAGTAGACCCTGGACGTTCAGAGCGGCAGCCATAGGCGTGGCGCTCGCGGCGGCCACGGCCACCGTCTCCGTGTACGGCGTGGCCCAGGCCGACGACACCTCCGCTCCCAGGTCCACCACCGTGGACCGGCACGACCCGGCGGATCGTCACCACGGCGAGCACGACCTCGAAGGCCCGCTGAGCAAGACCCAGGAGGCTCAGCGCCAGGAGGCCCTGAAGCAGGTCATATCCGGCAAGTCCACGGTGAAGAACCGTGACGGCTCGAAGGTCGTCCAGCTCAAGAGCAAGAAGGGCGACAGCAAGTACGTCGAGCTCGGCCGCGAGAAGACCGACAAGATCTTCACCATCCTGGTCGAGTTCGGCGACCAGATCAGCGAGTTCGGCGGCACGCCCGGCCCGCTGCACAACCAGATAGCCAAGCCGGACCGCACGAAGGACAACTCCACGGCCTGGCGCGCGGACTACGACCAGAAGTACTTCGAGGACCTCTACTTCGGCACCGGCAAGAACGCCGAGTCGGTGAAGAAGTACTACGAGAAGCAGTCCTCCGGCCGCTACTCGGTCGAGGGCGAGGTCTCCGACTGGGTCAAGGTCCCCTACAACGAGGCCCGTTACGGCAACAACGCCTGCGGTGACACCAACTGCCCGAGCGTGTGGAACGTCGTCAGCGACGGTCTGAACGCGTGGGTCTCCCAGCAGAAGGCGGCTGGGAAGACCGACGCCGAGATCAAGGCGGACGTCAAGCAGTACGACCAGTGGGACCGCTACGACTTCGACGGCGACGGCGACTTCAACGAGTCCGACGGCTACATCGACCACTTCCAGGTCGTGCACGCCGGTGAGGACGAGTCCGCGGGCGGCGGCGCCCAGGGCGAGGACGCGATCTGGGCCCACCGCTGGTACGCCTTCGGCACCGACGCCGGCGCCACCGGCCCGGAGAACAACAAGCTGGGCGGCGCGAAGATCGGCGACACCGGCATCTGGGTCGGCGACTACACCGTCCAGCCGGAGAACGGCGGACTCGGCGTCTACGCCCACGAGTACGGCCACGACCTCGGCCTGCCGGACCACTACGACACCAGCGGCGGCGGCGACAACTCCACCGGCTTTTGGACCCTGATGTCCTCCGGCTCCTGGCTCGGCACCGGCAAGAACGAGATCGGTGACCTGCCCGGCGACATGACCGCCTGGGACAAGCTCCAGCTGGGGTGGCTCAAGTACGACACCGCGAAGGCCGCGACCAACTCGTGGCACAAGCTGGGCGTCGCCGAGTACAACACGAAGCACAAGCAGGGCCTCGTGGTCGAGCTGCCCAAGAAGAAGGTCACCACCGAGATCGTGCAGCCCGCGCAGGGCACCAACCAGTGGTGGAGCGGCAGCGGCGACAACCTCAAGAACACGCTGGCCCGTTCGGTCGACCTCACCGGCAAGAAGTCGGCGTCCCTGACGCTCGACGGCTGGTACGACATCGAGGCCAACTACGACTACCTCTACACCGAGGTGTCGACCGACGGCGGCGCCAACTGGACCCCGCTCGACGGCACGGTGGACGGCCAGCCGCTCCCGCGTGACGGCAGCGACAAGCCGGTCCTGACCGGCACGTCCGGCGCGTACAGGAAGCTGGCGTTCCCGCTGGACGCCTACGCGGGCAAGAAGATCGACCTGCGCTTCCGCTACCAGACCGACGGCGGCGTGGCCCAGAAGGGCTTCACGGCCGACCGCATCACGGTGACCGCCGACGGCGCCGCGGTCTTCTCCGACGACGCCGAGTCCGCGGACCCGGCCTGGAAGGCGAACGGCTTCTCCCGCATGGGCGCGTCCTTCACCAAGGACTACGCGCAGTACTACATCGCGGAGAACCGCCAGTACGTGTCGTACGACAAGACCCTCAAGGTCGGCCCGTACAACTTCGGCTTCTCCAAGACCCGTCCGGACTGGGTGGAGCACTACCCGTACCAGAACGGTCTGTTGATCTGGAAGTGGGACACCTCCCAGCAGGACAACAACACCAGCGTCCACCCGGGCACGGGTCTGCTGCTGCCGGTCGACTCGCACCCGAAGGCGCTGAAGTGGACCGACGGCACGCTGATGCGCAACCGCATCCAGGCCTACGACTCGCCGTTCAGCCTGTACCGCACGGACGGCATCACGCTGCACAACGCGGACGTCGCCACGAGCATCCCGTCGTCGAAGGGGGTGTCGGTCTTCAACGACCGAGTGAACACCTACTACGACGAGGCGAACAAGACCGGCGGCGTCAAGATCACTGACACCAATACCAAGATCAAGATCATCAAGGAGGCCAAGGACGGCTCGACGATCGAGCTCGAAGTAGGCCCCGCGGCGAAGTAGATCGCGTTTTCGCAGGTCAGAGCATGATCGGCGGCGACCCCCTGGCGGGTCGCCGCCGATCCGTGTTTAGGTGCGTCCTGTGGTTCTCTTATTGACACCGACCGACGCACCGACCGACACGGGGGTATGACCGCATGGCCGCAGGAGGCTTCTGCAAGCTGCCGAACGGCACCGTGGTGGTGGCGCTGAACCTGCCCAGTCCCGCCGCCGACGGCCCCGGATCCGTCCGCGTGCTCGTCCACGCGGCGAACCGTGCCCGAGCCCTGACCAGGCTCCGCAACCTGGGCCTGCGCGCGGTCTACCTGCGCGGCAACGCCGCCCCGCCGTCCCCCGACGAGATCACGGCCGTCCTGCACCACCCCGACGGCCTCATATGGCGCACGGCCCCTGACAACGGTGTCGTGACCGGCCCCGACCTCGCCCTGGAACTGTGGCGCCCGATCAGAGCCCTCCTGCGGCGCCCGACAGCCCAGACCTGACCCTCAGGGCCGGGCCTGTCGGGTCACTGGACGACCGGCTTGCCCGACAGCTCCACGCCCGCCTCGCGGAGCTCCTCCAGGGCCCGCTCGGTGGTTTCCTGGGCCACGCCCGCCGTGAGGTCGAGGAGGACGTGCGTGCGGAAGCCCTCCTTCGCGGCGTCCAGGGCCGTGGCGCGTACGCAGTGGTCCGTGGCGATGCCGACCACGTCCACCTCGGTGACCTCGCGGGAGCGGAGCCAGTCGGCCAGGGGCGTGCCGTTCTCGTCCGTGCCCTCGAAGCCGCTGTACGCCGCCGCGTACGCGCCCTTGTCGAAGACGGCGTCGACGGAGCCGGACGCGACGGCGGGGGCGAAGTTCGGGTGGAAGCCGACGCCCTCCGTGCCGGCGACGCAGTGCGCGGGCCAGGAGCGGACGTAGTCGGGGTTGGTGGAGAAGTGGCCGCCGGGGGCGATGTGGTGATCGCGGGTGGCCACGACGTGCTGGTAGCCGGACCCGGCGGCCTGCCCGATCAGCTCGGTGACGGCGGCGGCCACATCGGCACCGCCGGCCACCGCGAGGCTGCCCCCCTCGCAGAAGTCGTTCTGCACGTCTACGACGATCAAGGCGCGGCGCATGGTCGGTGTCCTTCGGCTATGAGGTCGGCAAGCCCGGCCGGTGAACTTCCGAGCCTATTGACATGGGGGAGGAGACGGGAGGGGGCACGGCTCGGCGCATCGCGGCACATCCCCTAGCTACCCGAGGCGCCGTGCGCGTACTCCGTCGGAATGACGGGCTCCCCGCGCGAGAGCTGCGTGGCCGACATCGGGAGCCCCGCACGCGCCGCCGCGTGCCGGTCCCGCGCCGCGTCCAGCGGCTCACGGGCGACCACCTCGCCGCCCTTGACCAGCTCCACGAGCAGCTGCCGGTCCGCGAGCTCCGTCGGCACCGGCCCGGTGCCGACCACCTCGGCCTCGGCGACCCCGTAGGAGTCCAGCCGCCGCGCGGCCCACTTGCGCCCGCCCACGGACGTCTTGCCCCCGCTCGACTTCTTCGCCACCGGCACCAGCGGAGCGTTCGGCTCCGCGGACTCGGCCCGCGCGACCAGCTTGTAGACCATCGAGGACGTCGGGTGCCCGGACCCGGTCACCAGCTGCGTACCGACGCCGTACGCGTCCACGGGCGCCGCCGCCAGCGAGGCGATCGCGTACTCGTCCAGGTCCGAGGTCACGATGATCTTCGTGTCGGTCGCGCCCAGCTCGTCCAGCTGCTGCCGCACCCGGTGCGCCACCAGCAGCAGATCGCCGGAGTCGATCCGCACCGCTCCGAGCCCGGGCCCGGCGACCTCCACGGCCGTACGGACCGCCTCGGCGACGTCGTACGTGTCCACCAGCAGCGTCGTGCCCCGCCCGAGCGTGTTCACCTGGGCCTGGAAGGCGTCCCGCTCGCTGTCGTGCAGCAGGGTGAAGGCGTGGGCGGAGGTGCCGACGGTGGGGATGCCGTAGCGGAACCCGGCGGCCAGGTCCGAGGTGGTCGCGAAGCCGCCCACGTACGCGGCCCGGGACGCCGCCACCGCCGCCAGCTCGTGCGTGCGCCGGGCGCCCATCTCGATCAGCGGCCGGTCCCCGGCGGCCGACGACATGCGCGAGGCGGCCGCGGCGATCGCCGAGTCGTGGTTGAGGATCGACAGGATCACGGTCTCCAGCAGCACGCACTCGGCGAAGGTGCCCTCGACCCGCATGATCGGCGAGCCCGGGAAGTACACCTCGCCCTCGGGGTAGCCCCAGATGTCCCCGCTGAAGCGGTAGCCGGCGAGCCATGCGAGGGTCTCCTCGCCGACGATCTCGCGCTCGCGCAGGAAGTCGAGCACGCCCGCGTCGAAACGGAAGTTCTCCACCGCGTCCAGGACCCGCCCGGTGCCCGCCACGACTCCGTAGCGGCGCCCGTTCGGCAGGCGCCGGGTGAAGACCTCGAACACGCTCCGCCGCTCGGCCGTGCCCGCCTCCAGGGCGGCCCGCAGCATCGTCAGCTCGTACTGGTCCGTGAAGAGCGCCGTCGAGGGAACATCCACCGGCAGCCCAAGGTCCGCTGTGTTCATGACGAGGATGGTACCCCCATTTCGTCAGTCTGACGATTTTCATCAAGGCCCCCGGCTTCCAGGCCCGTTTGTGCGACTACCCCCCTCGGGTGGCAGCATGGGCAGTGTGACGTCACCCGCGCCCCTGGAGATCGAACGCACCGAGTCGGCGGAGGAGGTCTTCGCCGTACCCGAGCCGGACGTCCCCTGGGTCACCATCGTGCACAACGACCCGGTCAACCTCATGAGCTATGTGACGTACGTCTTCCAGACGTACTTCGGCTACTCCAAGGACAAGGCCACCAAGCTCATGCTCGACGTCCACCACAAGGGCCGGGCGGTCGTCTCCAGCGGCAGCCGCGAGGAGATGGAACGCGACGTGCAGGCCATGCACGGCTACGGCCTGTGGGCCACCCTCCAGCAGGACCGCAAGTAGCCAGCTCCCCGCCCAGCAGCGAAAAGGCGTTCATGCCCGGAACCTTCGAACCGCTTCCCGGCGGCGGCGCGGCCGTCGCCCTCGACGACGTCGAGATCTCCATCATCCGGTCGCTGGCCGTCCAGCTCCTGGAGCTCATCGGCCCCGGCCCCGCCGAGGACGCCCCCGGCGACCCGCTCGCCGAGCTGTTCGCGGAGGGCCCGAGCGAGCCGCCCGCCGACCCGGTGCTCAGGCGCCTGTTCCCGGACGCCTACAGCGACCCCGAGCAGCCCGCCTCGCCCCGGGACGCCGAGGAGCAGCGGGCGTACTCCGCCGAGTTCCGCCGCTACACCGAGAACGACCTGCGGGCCGGCAAGCGGGACAACGCCCTCGCCGTGATCCGGTCCCTGGACGCGCTCTCCTCGGCCTCGGCCGGCGAGGGCGGCGCGGTGCTGAAGCTGTCGGTGGAGGAGTCCCAGCAGTGGCTGTCGGCCCTGAACGACCTGCGGCTCGCGATCGGCTCGCGGCTGGAGATCACCGAGGAGGAGGACACCGACCTCCTCTACCGCCTCCCGGACGAGGACCCGCGCAAGCCGATGGTGATGGCCTACCTCTGGCTGGGTGGACTCCAGGAGACGCTGGTCGGAACCCTTATGCCCTGATCCGTGCAGGTTCCGTGACCGCCGGGTGACCGATCGGTGTTCGCTCAGAGGACACTCAAATCCGGATAACGATCGCGTCACTGTGCCCGTCTTCTATGCCGCCTTGGGCTGCGCTTTGTCCGGTTTTCCCTGTGCGGTGCGTCACAATCCACCCAGGTGATCAGTGTTGCGGCCGTGATAAATCTTCACGACCGCCCGGCCGACACCACCCGAATGTCCGGCCGGGTGCGCCACCGAGCCGACAACCGTCGGCCAGGCACCGCTCCATCATTCCGGGGGGATCGAGACCCGATCCGAGGCCGACGAAGGTCCGGGTCGGCATGGAGAAAGGCGCACCACACATGACCTCTGCGCAGGTCGACACGGACAACGTCTCCGAAGAGGGGTACGAGCGCGGACTCGGCAGTCGCCAGGTCCAGATGATCGCGATCGGCGGCGCCATCGGCGTCGGTCTGTTCATGGGTGCCGGAGCGAACATCGCCAAGGCCGGCCCCAGCATCATCCTCATGTACGCCCTCGCGGGCGTCGTCATCTTCTTCATCATGCGGGCCCTGGGCGAGCTGCTCCTGTACCGCCCCGTCTCCGGCTCCTTCGCCGAGTACGCCCGCGAGTTCCTCGGCCCGTTCTTCGGGTTCGTCACGGGCTGGACGTACTGGCTCATGTGGGTGGTCACCGGCATGGCCGAGCTCACGGCCGCCGCGATCTACATCCACTTCTGGTTCCCGGAGATCCCGCAGTGGGTCAGCGCCCTGGTGTTCCTGGTGGTGCTCTTCGGCGTCAACCTGATCTCCGTCAAGATCTTCGGCGAGGTCGAGTTCTGGTTCTCGATGATCAAGGTCACGGCCATCATCGGCATGATCGTCATCGGTCTCGGCGTGCTCACCCTCGGCTTCTCCGACGCCGGTGACACCGCCACCGTCTCCAACCTCTGGTCGCACGACGGCTTCTTCCCGAACGGCATCGGCTCCAGCCTGATGACGCTCCAGGGCGTCATGTTCGCCTACCTCGCCGTCGAGCTCGTCGGTGTCACCGCGGGCGAGTCCGAGAACCCCGAGAAGACCCTGCCCAAGGCCATCAACACCCTGCCCTGGCGCATCATCGTCTTCTACGTCGGCGCCCTGCTGGTGATCCTCTCCGTCGTCAAGTGGACCGAGTTCTCCGCCGGCGAGAGCCCGTTCGTCCACGCGTTCGGCGAGATCGGCATCCCGCTCGCCGCGGGCATCGTCAACTTCGTGGTGCTCACCGCGGCCCTGTCGTCCTGCAACTCGGGCATGTACTCGACCGGCCGGATGCTGCGCGACCTGGCCGCCAACAGCGAGGCCCCGCAGGCTTTCGGCAAGCTCAACGCCCGCAAGACGCCCGCCGTCGGCATCACGGTCTCCGTGGCGCTCATGGGCATCGGCGTCGTCCTGAACTACGTCGTCCCGGAGAAGGCGTTCCTCTACGTCACCTCCGTCGCCACCGCGGCCGGCATCTGGACCTGGATGATGATCCTCGTCAGCCACATCCGCTACCGCGCCGCGGTCGACGCGGGCCGGCTGCGCGCCTCGTCCTTCCCCGCTCCCGGCGGTGCGCTCTTCAGCTGGGTCGCGCTGCTCTTCCTCGTCGGCGTGACCTGCATGATCGCGTACGACAAGGACGCGCGGGTCTGCCTGTACGTCGCGGCCGGCTGGGCCGTCGCCCTGGGCATCGGCTGGGCGGTCCTCAAGAGCCGCAACCCGCAGATCGCCGAGCGCCGCGACCCGGAGTTCGAGAAGGTCGGCTGACCAACCCGCGAGGACGTCCCGCCGCGGGGAGTACTCGTGGCACTCCCCGGCGGCTGCCGCTCAGGGCGTCCGGCATGTGGGCCGTTCCGTACCATCCATCGGTACGGAACGGCCCTTCTGCTTATCCTGACGAACATGCTGACCATCACCCAGGCCCTCGTCGACCAGATCGTCGCCCACGCGCGCAAGGACCACCCCGACGAGGCGTGCGGCGTGATCGCGGGCCCCGCGGGCTCGGACCGCCCCGAGCGCTTCATCCCGATGCTGAACGCGGCCATGTCGCCCACGTTCTACGAGTTCGACTCCGGCGACCTGCTCAAGCTCTACCGCGAGATGGACGACCGTGACGAGGAGCCGGTGGTGATCTACCACTCCCACACGGCGACCGAGGCCTACCCCTCCCGCACCGACATCTCGTACGCGAACGAGCCCGGCGCGCACTACGTCCTCGTCTCCACGGCCGACACCGACGGGGCCGGCGAGTTCCAGTTCCGCTCCTTCCGGATCGTGGAGGGCGAGGTCACGGAGGAGGAGGTCGAGATCGTCGAGGCGTACTGAGCGGGGCCTGAACAGTGCGGTCTCACTCCCCGGCCCGAAAACGTCCGCGATGTGGGATCACATTCCAGGACCCGGACCGGGAATCGATACGATGACCGCATGGTTTTCCACGACGTGAGCGACAAGACGCCGGGCCTGCTGCTCGTTGCGCGGCTGCACGTCGACCTGTGCAGGCTCGCCAGCGCCATCTGTTGACGCCGATCCCTGCCGCCGTACGGCCGTGAGCCGCGGCGCTGCACACACGCACCACCCCGCTGTTCTTGCGCTGCCGCGCGCCCGACTGACTACTCCCGACAGGAGCCCTGAGCCATGGCCATCGAGGTCCGCATCCCGACCATCCTCCGCCAGTACACCGACGGTCAGAAGGCGGTGGAGGGCAGCGGTGACACCCTCGCCGAGCTGTTCGCCGACCTCGAGACGCGGCACGCCGGCATCCAGGCCCGCATCGTGGACGGCGACCAGCTGCGCCGTTTCGTCAACGTCTACCTGAACGACGAGGACGTGCGCTTCCTCGACGGCATCAAGACCAAGCTGACGGACGGCGACAACGTCACGATCCTGCCGGCCGTAGCCGGCGGCATGGTCTGATCACCGATGCGATACGACTCACCCCTGGCCGCGGTCGGCAACACCCCCCTGGTGCGCCTGCCGCGGCTGTCGCCGTCCGCCGAGGTCCGTGTCTGGGCGAAGCTGGAGGACCGCAACCCGACCGGGTCGGTCAAGGACCGCCCGGCCCTGCACATGATCGAGCAGGCGGAGAAGGACGGCCGCCTGACCCCGGGTTGCACCATCCTGGAGCCGACCAGCGGCAACACCGGCATCTCCCTGGCCATGGCGGCGAAGCTCAAGGGCTACCGCATCGTGTGCGTGATGCCGGAGAACACCTCCCAGGAACGCCGGGACCTGCTGGCCATGTGGGGCGCCGAGATCATCTCCTCCCCGGCGGCCGGCGGCTCCAACACCGCCGTGCGCGTCGCCAAGGAACTCTCGGCCGAGCACCCGGACTGGGTGATGCTCTACCAGTACGGCAACCCGGACAACGCGGGCGCCCACTACGCGACGACGGGCCCCGAGATCCTCGCGGACCTGCCCTCCGTCACGCACTTCGTGGCGGGCCTCGGCACCACCGGCACGCTCATGGGCGTGGGCCGCTACCTGCGCGAGCACAAGCCGGACATCCAGATCGTCGCCGCCGAACCGCGCTACGACGACCTGGTCTACGGCCTGCGCAACCTCGACGAGGGCTTCGTCCCCGAGCTGTACGACGCGTCGGTCCTCACCAGCCGCTTCTCGGTCGGCTCGGCGGACGCGGTCACCCGCACCCGCGAGCTGCTCCAGCAGGAGGGCATCTTCGCCGGCGTCTCCACGGGCGCCGCGCTGCACGCCGCGCTCGGCGTCGGCAAGAAGGCCGTGAAGGCCGGTGAGCCGGCCGACATCGTCTTCGTCGTCGCCGACGGCGGCTGGAAGTACCTGTCGACGGGCGTCTACACGGCGGCCACGACGGAGGAGGCCATCGAGACGCTCCAGGGCCAGCTCTGGGCGTAACCCGACGCCGAACACCGTGAAGGGCCGGAGCGAGCTCCGGCCCTTCACGTTTCCCACCGGCGCCTCCGGCCAGGTCTGGCCCGGTCCCGGCGCGGTGGGGCGGCCGCCCGGGCGTGGTTCGGTTTCCGGTCCGGCCCGGTGGCGAGTTCGTTTCCAGCGGCTGCCGGGCGCGTTTCGGTCCTCGGCCCGGTCCGGTTGCGGGCTGCCCGGAGGTAGTCGGCCGGGCACGCCGGTGCCGCAGGGCGGTCACGCTGCCGCGCTGGTGCTGCACTTGCTCCTCCTCAGCCGCGGCGAGGCCGGCCGCCGAGGGCCGGCCGAAGCCACTGCCCGGCCCTCGGCGCGGGCCGCCGGACCGGCTGCGGGCTGTCACGCTTGGCCGTCCCGGTCGGTCGTCGCGCCGGCCGATCCGCGGGCCGATCCGCCCGGCTCGCGCGTCGGGCCGGCGCATCGGGCTGTCGCGAGGCCGTCCCGTTCGGCTTTCGCCCGGCTGGTCCGCCCTGCTCGTGCGTCCAGTCCATCCGTCCGCCCCCGCCCGGCCGAGCCGCCCGGCCCGTGCACCGATCCGTCCGGCCCGCGAACCCGGCCGACGTCCGGCCCCCGGGCTGGGCCAGCCGCGGGTCTCCGTGCGGGCGTCGCACGGTGCGTCCCGGCTCTCAGCCGGTCAGGTATCGCACCTGGTCCCAAAGGGCCGGGTCCACCACGCCGATGCGTCGGCGGAAGCCCCACACCGGGACCTCCCGCAGTTCGTCCGTCTCCAGGAAGCTCGCGCGGCCCTGGGCGTCGCCGACCGAGCCCGGGGGGAGGGGGATCACGCCGGTGCGCCCGTGGCGGAACCGGGTGGTGATCTTCGCGACCGTCGCCCGCTCCCCGCGCACCGCAAGCACCAGGCACGGCCGGTCCTTCGTGCGCGCCTCGTCCTCGTAGGGGACGTCCGCCCACCAGATCTCCGCCGGCTGCGGCAGCCCCGCCACCGCGGCGGTCCGCGCCGCCGTCCGGCCCCGCCGCGCCGACGACCGCCGACCCCAGCCGTCGACGAGCGTGGCGACGAGCGCGAGCAGTACCACCGCGGCGAGCGCCAGCCACCAGGACGTGTCCATACTGAGACGTTACCGGCGCCATCCCCTCCCCCGCGCCCTTCTCACGAGGATCACACCCGGCGCTGCCAGCCGAACCGGTGACACCACAGGTGAGTTCGCCCACAACAGCCCTTGGCGGAGGAGCGACCGGAGGTTTTGCGCCTTACGCTCGACGCACCGCACGACCCCCGACGCCCCTCTCAGACATTCCCGCCAGCGGAGGTTTCTGCTTCATGAAGCTCACCGTCGTCGGCTGCTCGGGGTCGTTCCCGTCCGCGGAATCGGCCTGCTCGAGCTACCTCGTCGAGGCCGACGGCTTCCGGCTGCTTCTCGACATGGGCAACGGTGCCCTGGGCGAGTTGCAGCGCCACTGCGGTCTCTACGACCTCGACGCGATCTTCCTCAGCCATCTGCACGCCGACCACTGCATCGACATGTGCGCGTACTTCGTCGCGCGCTACTACCGCCACGACGGCGGCCGCTGTGATCCGCTGCCCGTCTTCGGACCGGAAGGCACGGAACACCGGCTGACCACCGCCTACGCCGACACCCCCTCCGCCTCCTCCATGAGCGAGGTCTTCGACTTCCACACGGTCAAGCCGTCCACCTTCGAGATCGGCCCGTTCACGGTGCACACCGAGCGGGTGGCCCACCCCGTGGAGGCGTACGGCATCCGCGTCGAACACGACGGCAAGGTCCTGACGTACTCCGGCGACACCGGCGTGAGCCCCGCCCTGGACGAACTCGCCCGGGACGCCGACCTGTTCCTGTGTGAGGCGGCGTTCACGCACGGCAAGGAGAACATCCCCGACCTGCACCTCAACGGCCGCGAGGCGGGCGAGACGGCGGCCCGGGCAGGTGCCCGGCGTCTGGTCCTCACCCACATCCCGCCGTGGACGGACCCGCAGGCCAACCTCGCCGACGCCCGCGCGGTCTACGACGGTCCGGTGGACCTGGCGGCGCCCCGGCAGACGTACGAGATCTGAGCACCCGAGCACGACGAGGCCCCGGAACCGAAGCGGTTCCGGGGCCTTCACCGTGTGCGGCTACTTCGCCTCCGCCTTCTGGAGCTCGGCGAGTTCCTCGTCGGACTCGCGGCCCGGCGTCGGCAGGTTGAACTTGGTGATCGCGAAGCGGAAGACCACGTAGTAGACCGCCGCGAAGCACAGGCCCACCAGGGCCAGCCCCCATGGGTTGGTCGCGATGCCCAGGTTCAGGAAGAAGTCCACAGCGCCGGCCGAGAAGCCGAAGCCGTCCTTCATCCCCAGGGCCCAGGTCAGCGCCATCGAGACACCGGTCAGCACGGCGTGGATCGCGTACAGCACCGGGGCGATGAACATGAAGGTGAACTCGATCGGCTCCGTGACGCCCGTGACGAACGAGGTCAGCGCGAGGGAGAACATCATGCCGCCGACGACCTTGCGGCGCTCGGGCCGGGCGCAGTGCACGATCGCCAGGCAGGCGGCCGGCAGGGCGAACATCATGATCGGGAAGAAGCCGGTCATGAACTGTCCGGCGCTCGGGTCGCCCGCCAGGAACCGGGCGATGTCGCCGCTCTTGCCCTCGTAGGTGCCGGCCTGGAACCAGGGGAAGGAGTTCAGCAGGTGGTGCATGCCGATCGGGATCAACGCACGGTTTGCGACACCGAAGATGCCCGCGCCGACGGCCCCGGAGCCCACCAGCCACTCACCGAAGTTGTGCAGGGCCGTACCGAGGACCGGCCAGATGTAGCCGAAGACGATGCCGATGACCAGGCCCGCGAAGGCGGACAGGATCGGGACCAGGCGGCGGCCGCCGAAGAAGCCCGCCCAGTCGGGCAGCTTGGTGCGGTAGAAGCGCTGGTAGAGCAGGGCCACCACGAGGCCCATGACGACACCGCCGAGCACCTTGGCGTCGACGGGCGCGTCCGTCATGACGACCTTGCCGTCGACCGCCGTCGCCACCTTGGGCAGGTTGGCGTCGGTGAACGTGGCCAGCACGTTCTTGAAGACCAGGTAGCCGACGACGGCGGCGAGAGCGGTCGAGCCGTCCGACTTCTTCGCGAAGCCGATCGCGATGCCCACGGCGAACAGCAGCGGCATGTTGTCGAGGATCGCGTTGCCGCCCGCGGTCATGAAGCCCGCGATCTTGGTGATGAACTCCGGGAACGACTCCCGCCCCAGCATGTCGGTGTTGCCGAGGCGGACCAGGAGGGCGGCGGCCGGCAGCACGGCGACGGGCAGCATGAGGCTGCGGCCGATACGCTGCAGGACCGCCATCACCGCAGACCCCTTCTTCGGGCTCGCGGGCGCGGCTGTGGCTGTGGACATGAACTTCCTCCATGGGGCACGGCGCCGCCCAGGAAGAGTTCGACGGGGGACGGCGGCGTCTCAAAAGGGGAACGCGGTCTCCACCGCGCGACCTCCACCAGTGAGTGGTGTAGACCAGTTGTAGCACGGTAGGCCGAACGAGTGGAACCCGTCTTTGTCGAGAGGCAGGCTCGTGGTGTAGACCAGTCGAACGGACGGTCGCACACTGACGTGACACCATCGTTCGGCACCACGACATCGCCGCTCGCACAGTCGGGCCGGCTGTGGGTTACTGCGACAAAGCGGTTCGGATCAGGGAGAACGAACATGGCCACCAAGGCTGAGAAGATCGTTGCCGGGCTCGGCGGCATCGACAACATCGAAGAGGTCGAGGGCTGCATCACCCGCCTGCGGACCGAGGTCGTGGACCCCGCCAAGGTCGACGAGACCGCCCTGAAGGCCGCCGGCGCCCACGGCGTCGTCAAGATGGGCAGCGCGATCCAGGTCGTCATCGGCACCGACGCCGACCCCATCGCCGCGGAGATCGAAGACATGATGTGAAGCGCGGGGATCGTCCCGGGCTTCACCCCCTGACCGGCCCCCGGGGTCGGTTGCGAGGGCCCCTCCCCACCGCGGGAGGGGCTCCTTCCGCATGTACGGATAGGCTCGGCGGCATGTCTCGAATCGACGGCCGCACCCCCCAGCAACTCCGCCCGATCACCATCGAACGCGGCTGGAGCAAGCACGCCGAAGGCTCCGTCCTCGTTTCCTTCGGCGACACCAGGGTCTTCTGCACCGCCTCCGTCACGGAAGGCGTCCCGCGCTGGCGCAAGGGCAGCGGTGAAGGCTGGGTCACCGCCGAGTACTCCATGCTGCCCCGCTCCACCAACACCCGCGGCGACCGCGAGTCCGTCAAGGGACGCATCGGCGGCCGCACCCACGAGATCAGCCGCCTCATCGGCCGTTCGCTCCGCGCCGTCATCGACTACAAGGCACTCGGCGAGAACACCATCGTCCTCGACTGCGACGTCCTCCAGGCCGACGGCGGCACGCGCACGGCGGCCATCACCGGCGCCTACGTGGCCCTGGCGGACGCCGTCGCCTGGGCACAGCGCAAGAAGCTCATCAAGGCCGGCCGCCAGCCCCTGACCGGCACCGTCAGCGCCGTCTCCGTCGGCATCGTCGGCGGCGTCCCCCTCCTCGACCTCTGCTACGAGGAGGACGTCAAGGCCGACACCGACATGAACGTCGTCTGCACCGGCGACGGCCGCTTCGTCGAGGTCCAGGGCACCGCCGAGGCCGAACCCTTCGCCCGTGACGAACTCAACGCCCTCCTCGACCTCGCCGTCGCCGGCTGCACGGAACTCGCCGCCCACCAGCGCGCGGCGCTTGATACCGTCCTCCAAAAGTAAAGGGCGCACCAAGACAGGTGCTCGGCACGGGCAACCGTGCCGAGCACGCCCGCGTCTGAAGGAGTACGGGCGCACGGCTCATCCCTGTGCGTCCGGCCAGCCGCACGGGCCGCCCGGCCCGACCGACGAGAGGGACCGTTCCATGGCCGCGAGCCGCCGACGTCGCACCGCAGCCGTCGCCGCCACCCTGGCGGCCGTCGCGCTGACCGCCGGACTCACCACCGGCTGCGCCGCCGTGGACAAGGCGCTGGACTGCGTCCAGACCGCCGACGCCATCGCCGACAGCGTCACGGAACTCCAGCAGGCCGTGGACAACGCCGCGAACGACCCGACGCAGCTCGACGAGTCCCTCGACTCCATCGACAAGAACCTGGACAAGATCGGCGACAAGACCGACAACGCGGACGTCAACAAGGCCGTCGACGACCTCAACCAGGCTGTCGGCAACGTCCGTACGGCGGTCAAGAACGGCGACGAGACGCCCGACATCAGCCCGGTCACGGACGCGGCGGGCGAACTGACCAAGGTCTGCACGCCGTAACGCCGCGCTGGGCCGGGCTACTCGTCTGCCGGGTTCCGGTGGTGGCCGGCTGCGGGTGCGTCGTGGCTGATCGCGCAGTTCCCCGCGCCCCTTGGGCGATGTTCCCCGGCGCTTCGAGTGACCTGGCCCGCTCGCTACTGTGTGGCCATGAGTCGCCTGATCCTCGCCACCCGTAACGCCGGGAAGATCACCGAACTTCGCGCCATCCTCGCCGAAGCCGGGCTGCCCCACGAACTCGTCGGGGCCGACGCCTACCCGGACATCCCCGACGTCAAGGAAACGGGCGTCACCTTCGCGGAGAACGCGCTGCTGAAGGCCCACGCCCTGGCCCGGGCGACGGGGCTCCCGGCCGTCGCCGACGACTCCGGCCTCTGTGTCGACGTCCTGAACGGCGCCCCGGGCATCTTCTCCGCCCGCTGGTCGGGCCGGCACGGCGACGACAAGGCCAACCTGGACCTGCTCCTCGCCCAGCTCTCCGACATCGCCGACGACCACCGCGGCGCCCACTTCGCCTGCGCGGCGGCCCTCGCCCTGCCCGACGGCACGGAGCGCGTGGTCGAGGGGCAGCTACGGGGGGTGCTGCGCCGCGAGCCGACCGGCACCGGCGGCTTCGGCTACGACCCGATCCTCCAGCCGGAGGGCGAGACCCGCACCTGCGCGGAACTGACCCCGCAGGAGAAGAACGCCATCAGTCACCGGGGGAAGGCGTTCCGGGCGTTGGTGCCGGTGGTTCGGGAGCTGCTGGGCTGAGGGACCAAGGGAGGGGCCGCCCGAGCGGGGCGGCCCCTCTTTGCGTGCGGCGGAAGGGATTCGAACCCTCAAGCCCGGTCAGGGGCCACAGGACCTAAACCTGCTGCGTCGCCGTTGCGCCACCGCCGCCAGCCGCCTGTCATCGTACCGGGAGCCGCTCGCCGGCTCCGGCGTCCCCGTTGATGTGATCGACCGCCATGCCACGCCATGCCACGCCCTGCGGTAACTGTCCTTCTCCGATGGGCAGTTGGAGGAGCCGGACGCATACCAGTAGCTGAAAGCTCTTTCAAGGAGGGTCGGCTGAAATGCTTCGGTCGCTGTCGCCGGAGGTGGTGCGGCAGGAGGTCTGGGCCGTCTGCCACGGTCGCTCTCCCGCGAAGATTCGCCCGCTCGTCGAGCGGGCCGTCGCCACCCGCGTGGCCTGGAGTTCCTTCGCGACCGCAGTGCCCGGCCACCCGGATCACCGCATCCGTGCAGGTCGTTCATACCCTTCACCTGGCCGGCTCGGGTCGGCGCTGAGAGGCACGAGATTTTTACGTCACATTGACTGAAAGATCATCTGTTCGATAGCTTCCACGCCTCGCCTGATGTGGACAGGCCTCGTGGGGGGCCGCATCGGGCGGGAGATTCGGAGTTCCCGCATGTCGGGCAGATCCTCCAAGCGCGTATCCGCCGTGGTCGCGATGGCGTCAGCCTTCACCCTCGCGCTGTCCTCGGGTGCCTGGGCCAACTGGTCGAGCAGCATCAACTCGTGGACGGACGGTGGCGGCGCCAACGGGCAGTCCCGCTACTGGGCGGACGAGAGCTACACGGAGATCATTTTCAAGGGTTGCACCGTGCAGGGCGGCAGCAAGACCACCGGGGTCGAGCTGTGGGACTACGACGCGCTGTCGGCCAACGACTTCTACGGTGAGAAGACCTTCACCAACTGCTTCAACGGCACGACCTACGCGAGCCGGGGCGAGTACAACGGCCTGCCGCAGGAGTCGGACTACTTCTTCCAGCTCGACAACGTCGGCGGCGGAAGCAACGCGTGCTGCCTGCTGTGGGCGACCTATGCGGGAGTCGACACCACTCTCGCCGATTCCTGATCAGTGTTCTGCAGCGTGGTGCCTCGCCGACGGCGAGGCACCACGCCCCCTTTTCGGACCGCTCCAGGAAGCCAAGAAGTGAAACCCCTCACACTCATCAGGTCCAGCAGCGCGCTGCGGGTCGCGCCTGTCGCCCTGCTTCTCGTGTTCGCCTACTACGCCACCGATCTCGGTGACGACCTCCGCATCGATCCGCTGGGCTACTCCGCCACCGTGGTCGACGCGGTGCTGCGCAACCTGCTGCCCGTGGCCTTCGCGGTCGCCTCGGGCCTCGCCGCCTGGGAGGCGCGGAAGCTGGGAGCCTCCGGAATCTGGAGGCTGGGGGCGGTGCGATCGCGCTACACCATCGCCGCACAGCACCTGTCGCCCGTCGTCGCGCTGGCCTGGTCGCTCCTCATCCTCCCCACGCTGTGCGCCCTCGTCCAGGAGCAGGTCGCGCCCGACGTGCCCGGCCTCACGCTGCTGGCCTTCGCACTGGTGCTCTGCGTCGCCCACGGCATCGTCGGATTCGCCGTCGGAGCCACCGTTCGGCACATCGCCGTAGTGCCGATCATCGCGGTCACCGACTTCCTGGCCGTCGGCTGGTCCACGGGACTGGAGACACCGTGGCCCCGGCACCTCACCGGCCTCTTCGCCGGAAAGATGATGTTCGGCGAACTGCCCACCGCCGCCGCCCTCGCGGCTCCCCTCCTGCTCGCCGTCGGGTCCGCCGTCGCCATGGCTCTGCTCTGGGCACCTGTTTCCCGCTGGCTGCGCGGAGCCGTCGCGGGAGCACTCGTCATCGCCTGCGCGTTCGGATCGTTCTCCTTGGTCAGCGACTGGAGCTACATAGGCCCCCGGAGCACCGGGCACGGCGCGATCGCCTGTGCCGGACAGTCCCCCCGCATCTGTGTGCCCGAGGCGCGCGCCGAACACATCTCCGCTCTCACCGAGGAGGCGGAGGCGACGCTGGAATCCCTGCGTCGAGCCGGTCTGCCCGCCGAACCGACGACCATCAAGGACACCTCTCTCAACCTGCGGTATCCCGAGCCGTCCACGAAGGACGACTGGACCGTCCCACTCGGGGTCGGCGAGGCGACCGGCACCGTCCGCTACCAGGTCGCCCGCGAAGTGGTGCATTTCGAATGCGCCCCTCCCGCCACCGGCCCCGCCCGCCTCGTGTACTACTGGGTGTCCTCCAAAGTCGGGCAGGCGGACACCTACTTGAGACGGCTCAGCTCCGAACCCGATTTCACCCCTCAGGAACGCAGCCGTATCCAGGACGGGGTGGCGAAGGTCCTGCGGTTGAGCGAGGCCCGGCAAATGGACTGGTACGAGACGACCGTGGCGGAGGCCTGCCAGGAAGACGGGACGACAACGTGATGTGGTGGCTGCGCGCCCGCCGCGCCCACACCCGGCTGCCCCTGGGTTTCCTGATGTTCGCGCTGCTGGCGGCGACCGTTCAGGACACCCCCCTCTTCCTGCCCTCCATCTGGTCCGGCGGCTCCGAGCTCGTGCAGGCCGCCACACTCGTCCCGCTCGTGCTGACCTCGGTCCTCTTCGACTGTCTGCACACCCGGCTGGACGCCGCCGAGAACACCGGAATCCGGCCCGTCAGGTTTTTCGACGTCCTGCTCGCGCTCGGCGTGGTGGCCCTCGCAAGTGCCGTGGGTGAACTGATCGCCATGATCACCGGAGCCGCATCCGCCGAGACACTGGGCCGCAACACGGCCTTCCTCGCCGGCCTCACCCTGCTGTGCGGGGCTCTCTTCGGGAGATCCGCAATCCTCGTTCCCGCACTGTGGCCGCTGCTCGGCGTGCTCTTCGGCATGAGAGCACCCGGCGACGCCTACCCGTGGACCGTACTCCTCGAACCGCCCGACACCTGGTACGCCTCCACGGGAGCCCTCTTGATGCTCACCGTCGGCGTCGGTGCCCACCTCCTTCCACCGAACCGCTTCGCACGGAGAGCCGCATGACGCTTGTTCTCGATTCCTGCACCTTCGCCTACGGCCGACGGCGGGCTGCCGTGCTGAAGGACTTCACCTACCGCCTTCCGGACGGGCTGACCATCCTGCTCGGACCGAACGGGGCCGGGAAGTCCACGATGCTGCAGCTGGCCGCTGCCGTCACCACGCCCCAGCGGGGAACCGTGACGTGGGACGGACTCGACGCGAGGAGCAAGGACTACCGGCGGACGGTGGCCTGGATGCCGCAGAACATCACCCCCCTGCCCTCGCTCACGGCACGCGAGTACGTCGCTTACGTGGGCTGGCTGAAGGGAATGAGCAGGGGCGATGCCTGGGCCAGCGCTCCTCGGGCGCTGTCCCGCGTCGAGATGTCGAAGCACGCCGCCACCCGCACCGGCCGGCTCTCGGGCGGCCAGCTGAGGCGCGTGGGTGTGGCCTGCGCCCTGGTCCACGACGCACGGGTGCTCCTCCTGGACGAACCCACGGCCGGCATGGACCCACGTCAGCGACGGGTCTTCCGCGATCTCCTCGCCTCGGTCAAGGGCGAGGTCCGCATCCTGCTGTCCACGCACGACGTGACCGACCTCGCCGAAGAGGCCGATCACGTGTCCGTCCTGGTGGGCGGACGTCTCGTGCAGAGCGGTTCGACCAGCGAGTTCCTCGCCCACACCCCGCCCGGCACGGCGCAGGGCCGGGCTGCCGAAGGGGCCTATACGACCCTGCTCGAGTCGGCCTGACCCGCTCGGTCTCCGACGCGGGCCGAGATCATCTCGGCCCGCGTCGGTCGTCCGCGCCCCGCTCGACCGGATCAGATCCCCAGATCCTTGATGATCTTGGCCACGTGGCCCGTCGCCTTGACGTTGTACAGGGCCCGTTCGACCTTGCCCTCCTCGTCCACGATCACCGTGGAGCGGATGACGCCGACGACCGTCTTGCCGTACAGCTTCCTCTCGCCGAAGGCGCCGTAGGCCTCCAGCACCTGCTTGTCCGGGTCGGCGAGGAGGGTGACCTTCAGCGACTCCTTGTCACGGAACTTGGCCAGCTTCTCGGGCTTGTCGGGGGAGATGCCGATCACCTCGTAGCCCGCGCCGGCCAGCAGCTCCAGGTTGTCCGTGAAGTCGCAGGCCTGCTTGGTGCATCCGGGGGTGAGGGCGGCCGGGTAGAAGTACACGATGACCTTGCGGCCCTTGTGGTCCGACAGGGACACCTCGGTGCCGTCGGCGTCGGGCAGGGTGAAGGCGGGGGCCACGTCCCCCGGCTGGAGTCGCTCGCTCATCGGACCAGCGTAACCGGGGGTCGGGGCAGTGCGATGAGCCGTGGAGCTGACAGACTGTCCGCACAGGCTTCACACCGACTTCGGAGGCGACACGGTGGCGGACACGGCGGACACCAGAACCCCGGCGCAGATCGAGGCGGACATCAGGCGCCGCCGCGCGACCCTGGCCGAGACCCTCGACGAGATCGGCGTGCGGGTGCACCCGAAGACCATCGTCGGGGACGCCAAGGCCAAGGTCGCGTCCAACATCGATCACACCCTCGGGCGGGCGTACGTGGAGGTCAACCGGGCCGTCACGGACGTGCGGTCCCGGTTCGTGGACGAGGACGGGGCGCCGCGGCTGGAGCGGGTCGTGCCCGTCGCGCTCGTCGTCGTCGGTCTGGTCGGGCTGCTCGCCGTCAGCACGCGGCGGCGCAAGGGCTGACCCGACCGCGTACGTTCTCGGGGAGGACAGGTAGGTTTCAGGGCGTGAGCGCCAAGAGAAACGAGCACAGCACCCATCCCGACAAGCTGCCCATCCGGATGCTGCACGACCGCGTACTCGTGCGGCAGGACACCAGCGAGGGCGAGCGGCGTTCCGGCGGCGGCATCCTGATCCCCGCCACGGCGGCGGTCGGCCGGCGGCTGGCCTGGGCCGAGGTCGTCGCGGTGGGGCAGAACGTACGGACCGTGGAGCCGGGCGACCGGGTTCTGTTCGACCCGGAGGACCGCGCCGAGGTCGAGGTGCGCGGTATCGCGTACGTGCTCATGCGCGAGCGTGATCTGCACGCCGTGGCCGCGGACCGGTTCGAGGGCTCGGAGGACTCGACGGGTCTCTATCTGTAGTCCGGCTCTGTAGTCCGGATCCGCAGTCCGGGCAGCAACGGCGGAGGGGCCGGTGACGACCGTCACCGGCCCCTCCGCCGTTGCTTTGCTACGTTGGAGTGACCCCGACGAGACGCGCCGTACCGGGACGAAGGCAAAGACGACGCACCCACACCGTCAGCCCGTTTCCCGGAGGTGCCCGTCATGGCCTGGGTTCTGCTCGTCGTCGCCGGTCTGCTCGAAGTCGGGTGGTCCGTCGGCATGAAGTACACCGACGGGTTCACGCGTCCGCTCCCCAGCGTTCTCACCGGTGCCGGCATCGTCGCCAGCATGCTGCTGCTGTCCCAGGCCGCCAAGACCCTGCCCATCGGTACCGCCTACGGCGTGTGGGTGGGCATCGGGGCGGCCGGGGCGGCGGTGTTCGGCATGGCCGTGCTGGGGGAGCCGGCCACCGCCGCCCGGATCTTCTTCGTGGGCCTGCTGCTGGTCGCCGTGGTGGGGCTGAAGGCGACGTCAGGCCACTGAGGCCGGCCCTATTCGCGGCGCGCGCCCTGCGGGACCACGCCCCAGCCGGGGCCCGTCGGGCCGCCCGTCGCGCCGCCGTCGGTCGCGTCGCCGCCGCCCTCCGTCGTACCGCCGTCGGTCGTGCCGCCGTCGGTGGCGGTGCCGCCGTCGCCGGTCCCGCCGTCCGCGGTGCCGCCGCCGGTCGGGGACTCGCCGCCCGTGCTGCCGTCGGTGGTGCCGCCGTCGGTCTGGCCCTGGGTCTGCCCCTCGGGTGCGCTCGGGGACTGGCCGGGCGTCTCGGTGCCGGTCTCCTGGCCGCCGGTGGACGTGCTGCCGCCGTCGGTGGTGCCGCCCGTGGTGGGGTCGGCCGGGGGCTCGGTGCCGGGGGCCTGCGAGGCGTCGGCGCCGGGCTGGAGCCTGAGGTCGAACTCCTTGACGGGCTTGCCCTTGAGGGCGTCCTGGGTGAACTGGGTCCAGATCTCCGTGGGCGCCCCGCCGCCGTTGACGCGGGGCAGGCCCATCGCGCCGTACAGCGACTTGTGGGCGGCGGTGACCGGGTCCTGGCCCATGACGGAGACGACCGTCGCGAGATCGGGGGTGTAGCCCGCGAACCAGGCCGCCGTGTCCTCCTCGGCGGTGCCGGTCTTGCCGGCGACGGGGCGGCCCAAGCCCTGCGCGGCGGAGGCCGTGCCGTTCTGGACGACGCTCTGCAGCATCGAGGTGGTGGTGTCGGCGGCCTCGCGGCTCACCGCCTGCCGGGTGCGCCGCTCCGGCAGCTCGATCGGCGAGCCCTCCTTGGTGACCTTCTTGACCATGGTGTACGTGCCGTGCCGGCCGTGGTTGGCGAGCGTGGCGTAGGCCTCCGCCATGTCGAGGACGCTGGCGGTGGCCGTGCCGAGCGCGATGGCGGGGCCGTCGGCGAGGTCGGGGGTGGCCTCGGGGATGCCGAGGTCGATCGCGGTCTGCTTGACCTTCGAGGGGCCCACGTCGGCCGCCATCTGCGCGTACACCGAGTTCACGGAACTGTCGGTCGCCTCGGTGACGGTGATGTCGCCGTAGGAGCGCTGGTCCTCGTTCTCGGGGGCGTAGGGATCGCCGGACCAGCCCTGGACGGGGCGCTTGTTGGTGCCGTCGTAGATCGTGTTCGGGGTGATCACGCGGCCGTCCTGGGTCTCCGAGTGGTTCTCGACGGCGGCGGTGAACACGAACGGCTTGAAGGTGGAGCCGACCTGGAAGTCCCTGCGGGTGGCGTTCGGGGTGTACTGCTTGACGTAGTCGATGCCGTTGTACATCGCCACGACCTCGCCGGTCTTGGGGTCGACGGAGGCGCCGCCCGCGCGGACGTAGCGGTCGACCTTGTTGTTCTTCTTGTCCAGCTTGTCCATCAGCTTGTCGTTGACGGCCTTCACGAACGCGTCCTGCCGGGGCTTCTGGAGCGTCGTGGTGATGCGGTAGCCGCCCGCGTCGAGCTGCCTCTCGTCGATGATCTTGTTCTGGGTGAGGTAGTCCTTGACGGTCCGCACGATGTAGCCGCGCTGCCCGGACATGCCGGTGGAGAGGGTGGACTCCTTCGGCACCGGGAACTTCATGCCGGCCCGCTCGGACTCGCCGAGCCAGCCCTTCTTGACCATGCCGTCCAGGACGTAGTTCCAGCGGGCCTCGGCGGCCTTGCGGTTCTCGGGGTGGGCGACGACGTCGTACTGGCTGGGCGCGTTGACGAGGGCGGCGAGGTAGGCGGCGCGGGCCGGGTCGAGGTCCGTGGCGTCCATGCCGTAGTAGGCCTGGGCGGCGGCCTGGATGCCGTAGGCGTTGCGGCCGAAGTAGCTGGTGTTGAGGTAGCCCTCGAGGATGTGGTCCTTGCTGACCTCGCGGTCCAGCTTGATCGCGATGAAGAACTCCTTGGCCTTGCGCGTGACGGTCTGTTCCTGGCGCAGGTAGTAGTTCTTCACGTACTGCTGCGTGATCGTGGAGCCGGACTGCTTGCCCTTGCCGAGGGCCGTGTTCCAGGCCGCGCGGAGCATGGCCTTGGGGTCGACGGCGGACTCGGTGTAGAAGTCGCGGTCCTCGGCGGCCAGGATCGCGTGCTGGGCGTCCTTGGAGATCTGCGGGAGGGTGACGTTCTCCCGGTTGACCTCGCCGTCGCGGGCGATCACCGAGCCGTCCGCGTAGAGGTAGACGTTGGCCTGCTTGGTGGCGAGCGCGTTGGCCGGTGGGATCTGCACCAGCGAGTAGCCGAGGAAGAAGCCGCCGACCAGCAGCAGGGCGACGATGATGAAGGCGCCGAGCGTCATGCGCCAGGTCGGGATCACCCGGCGCCAGCCGGTGCGCTTCGGTTTCCCGGCCGGCCGGTTCTCCGGCGTGGTCGGGTCGCCGTCCGCCTGCGGCTCTCTCGGTGCCCAGCCCGGTGTCGGCTGCTGCGGCTGAGGCTCGTCACTCATGTCGTGCACGGACTCCTGTTTCGCGTCGTACGTCGTTCCCGTACGTCTCTGCTCGCTCTTGCGCCCCTGTGATGAAGACTGTCCCATCCGGCGATCAGTTCCCTGACCGAGGGCCGTGTCGTGAGCCGTGTGGCGAGGCGGGCGGCGCGTGGGCGAACGCACGGGACGGGCGCAGAGTGAACCGGGCCATCCTGCATGTCTGTTCGAACAGCGATCCTGCCTGCGCGAGATTCGCCTGAAGGGCGGGCGCCTCGGCCCACGCGGACGGACTGGATCGTACCGTCTGGGCCGGTGCGCGAACTCCCCGTGGGGCGCCCGACGGCGTTTCCCGGGGGCGGGAAAACCCGTGGCACGCGTGATCGCCGGTCCACTAGGCTCCTGCGCTTCGGTGCCCGGCGGCGAGGAGGGCTGTGGATGTGGGCTCGGGACGGTTGTACGCGGCCGTCGCGGCGGGGGGCTTCAGGCGGTACGCGACGTATCGGGCGGCCACCGTGGCCGGGGTGTTCACCAACACGGTCTTCGGCGTCATCCTCGTCTACACCTACCTGGCGCTGTGGGACGAGAAGCCGCACCTGGGAGGGTACGACCAGGCGCAGGCCGTGACCTACGTGTGGCTGGGACAGTGCCTCTACGCGACCCTCGCCATCCAGGGCGGCGGCGCCGAGAAGGACCTGATGGAGCGCATCCGCACCGGTGAGATCGCCGTCGACCTGTACCGGCCGGCCGATCTCCAGCTGTGGTGGCTGGCGGGCGACGTGGGGCGGGCGCTGTTCCAGATGCTGGGGCGGGGCGTCGTCCCCTTCGCGTTCGGCGCGGTCTTCTTCCCCATGACGCTGCCGACGTCGGTCACCCCCTGGGCGGCCTTCGTGGTCACGCTCCTGCTGGCGGCGGTCGTCAGCTTCGCGATCCGCTACCTGGCGGCCCTGAGCGTGTTCTGGCTCATGGACGGCATGGGCGTCAACCAGGTGCTGATGATCACGGGGGTCTTCTTCTCGGGCATGGTGCTGCCGCTGAACGCCTTCCCGGGCGTGTTCGGCGACATCGTGCGGGTGCTGCCGTGGGCGGCGCAGATCCAGATGCCGGCGGACGTGCTGATGGGGGAGACCGACCCGCTCGGGGCGTTCGCCTTCCAGGCGGCGTGGGCCGTGGCGCTGCTCGCGGCGGGGCGGCTGGTGCAGTCGGCCGCGACGCGCCGGGTGGTGGTGCAGGGTGGGTGAGCGGAGCGTCCTGCTGGAGGGCCTGCGGGCCTACCGGTTGATCGCCGGGATGTGGGTGCGGTCCAGCATGACCTACCGCACCTCCTTCGTCGTCACGGTGTTCGGCAACCTGCTGGTCACCGGCCTGGACTTCGTGGGGATCCTGCTGATGTTCTCCCAGGTCGACTCGCTGGGCGGCTGGTCACTGCCCGAGATCGCCTTCCTGTACGGGCTGTCGGTGACGGCGTTCGGGATCGCCGACCTGGTGCTCGGCTCGATGGACGTCCTGGGTGCCCGGATGCGCGACGGCTCGTTCGACATCCTGCTCGTGCGTCCCGCGCCGGTGCTCGCCCAGGTCGGCGCCGACCGCTTCGCGCTGCGCCGGCTGGGCCGGATCACCCAGGGCGCGGTGGTCCTGGGCTGGGCGCTGGCCTCGGTCGACGTCGACTGGAGCGCGCCGAAGGCGCTGCTGGTGCCGGTGATGGTGGTCAGCGGCGCGGCGATCTTCTCGGCGGTGTTCGTGGCGGGCGCGGCCTTCCAGATCTTCGCCCAGGACGCCGCCGAGGTGCAGAACGCGTTCACGTACGGCGGGACCACGCTGCTCCAGTATCCGCCGACGGTGTTCGGGAAGGACCTGGTGCGCGGCGTGACCTTCATGCTGCCGCTCGCCTTCGTCAACTGGGTCCCCGCCGCCTACGTGCTGGGCCGGCCGTACCCGGTCGAGTTGCCCGGGTGGGCGGCCTTCACGTCGCCGCTGGTGGCGGTGGCCTGCTGCGCGCTGGCGGGGATGGCATGGCGGGTGGGGCTTCGTTCGTACCGGAGTACAGGGAGTTGAGGTGACCGGCATGGACAGCGGGCTGACCGGAATGGACGACGGGTCGACCGGAGCGGACGGCGGGTTCATCGAACTCGACGGCGTCGAGAAGGTCTTCGACGTGCGCAAGAAGACCGGCTTCATGAAACGGGAGCGGCGGCAGGTCCGGGCCGTCGACTCGATCTCCTTCCGCGTGGAACGCGGCGAGATGGTCGGCTACATCGGCCCGAACGGCGCCGGCAAGTCGACCACGATCAAGATGCTGACCGGCATCCTCACACCGAGCGCCGGCCGGCTCCGGGTCGCCGGCATCGACCCCTCCCGCGAACGCACCCGCCTCGCGCACCGCATCGGCGTGGTGTTCGGGCAGCGCACCACCCTGTGGTGGGACCTCCCGCTGGTCGACTCGTACCGGCTGATGCACCGCATGTACCGGATCCCGGACGCCCGTTACCGCGAGAACCTCGGCCGTCTGGTCGAACTCCTCGACCTGGGCGACCTGCTGGACGTGCCGGTACGGCAGCTCTCGCTCGGGCAGCGGATGCGCGGCGACATCGCCGCGGCCCTGCTGCACGACCCGGAGGTGCTGTACCTCGACGAGCCGACCATCGGCCTCGACGTCGTCTCCAAGTCCAAGGTGCGGGAGTTCCTGCGGGAGTTGAACGCCGAGCGCGGCACGACGGTGCTGCTGACCACGCACGACCTCCAGGACATCGAGCAGTTGTGCAAGCGGGTGATGGTCATCGACCACGGACGCCTGATGTACGACGGCCCGCTCGCCGGGCTGCACGAGGCGGGGGAGAGCGAGCGGACCCTGGTGGTGGACCTGGAGCGGGAACTGCCGCCGATCGACGCCCCGGCGCCCGCCCGGGTCGTCCGGGTGGACGGCCCGCGGCAGTGGCTGGCGTTCCCGGCGGCGGAATCCGCGGCACCGCTCGTCGCGCGGATCGCGGCGGAGTACCCGCTGGTGGACCTGTCGGTGCGGGAGCCGGACATCGAGGCGGTGATCGCGAAAATGTACGCGGAACAGGCCGAGCGGGCGATCTCGTAGCCCCCGGCCGGGTGAACTCGTAATCTGCTGTGTATGACCGACGACTCAGTCCCGGACCTCCGCGCCTCCGACGCCGACCGTGAACGGGTCGCCGAAATCCTCCGGGACGCCCTCGCGGAGGGCCGTCTCGACATGTCGGAGTTCGAGGAGCGGCTGGACGCCACGTATCAGGCGCGGACGTACGGGGAACTGACGCCGATCACCCGGGACCTGCCGGCCGCGGGCGTCACGGCGCCCTCCGTGTCACTGACCAAGGAGCCCGCCGCCGGCCCGGACGGCTCGAACTGGTCCGGGCGGATCGTCGGCGGGGAGGGCTCCTCGTCGTGGGCCGTGGCCGTGATGTCCGGCTTCCAGCGCAAGGGGCGCTGGACGATGCCCCGGCGGTTCACCTGCCTCGCCCTCTGCGGCGGCGGGGAGATCGACCTGCGCGAGGCGAACTTCGCGGACCGCGAGGTCGAGATCAACGCGATCGCGATCATGGGCGGGGTGGACGTCATCGTCCCGCCCGGCGTGGAGGTCGTCGTCCGCGGCATCGGCATCATGGGCGGCTTCGACCACCAGGAGGAGGGCGTCCCCGGCATCCCCGGCGCACCACGCGTCGTCATCACCGGCTTCGCCTTCTGGGGCGGCGTCGGAGTCCAGCGAAAGCTGCCCCGGGCAGAGAAGCAGCGGCTCCGCGAGGAGCGGCGTCGCCAGCTGGACTGAGGTGCCTGCTGACTGCGGGCACCC
>NZ_WWIQ01000002.1:158951-186556 GCF_009862985.1 Streptomyces sp. SID5464
CGCCGGGTCGCGCACCCACCCCGCCACAGCGCCGACGCCAGTGCTCACCAGCAGGCAGTTCTACAGTTCCGTCGGCTCTACAGCTCCGCCGGCACCGACCCCTTCAACGTCTCCAGATCGAACGCCTCCGCCATCCGCGCATATCCCTTGTCACTGGGATGCAGATGATCCCCCGAGTCGTAGTCGGCCCGCAGCCGGCGCGGGTCATAAGGATCACGCAGCGCCTTGTCGAAGTCGACCACCGCATCGAAGACCCGCCCCGCCCGGATTTCCGCGTTGATCTGCTGCCGCACGGCCTCCCGCGCCTCGGAGTACCCCCGGTGCCCACCGAAGGGCATCAGGGTCGCCCCCACGACCTTCAGCCCCCGCGCATGCGCCTGCTCGACCAGCGTGCGCAACCCGCCGACGATCGCGTTCGGATCCGCGAGCCGCGGATTGCGCAGGATGTCGTTGACCCCGAGGTCGATGACGACGACCTTGACGTTCGTCCGCTCCAGCACGTCCCGCCCGAAGCGGTTCAGCCCGCTGGGGTTGTCCGCCGGCCGGCCCAGCCCGTCCGTGAGGACCCGGTTGCCGCTGATGCCCTGGTTGACGACGCTGTAGCGGGGGAGGTCCCGCCCGGCGGCGATCTCCGCGCGTAGCTTGTCGTACAGGACGTCGGTCCACCTGTTGTTGGCGCCCGCGGTGGAGGTGATCCCGTCGGTGAGCGAGTCGCCGAGGACGACGACCGTCCCGTCGGACTCGTTGCTCAGCACGTCCAGCGCGGTCACGTAACGCCAGTACATGGTCTGCTCGGTGTACGGCGCGCCCGTCGCGTCGGCCGTGTGGTCGCCCTGGGCGACGTAGGAGATCTGCCGGGCGTGCGGGTGGTACGTCACCGGGCCGGAGCTGGTCGGCGTGTACGTGGTGATCAGGACGTCCGCGTCGTGCGGGATGGCGATGCGCACGGCGTCGCTCATCACCTGCCGGCCGGGCGGGATGACGACCGTCGGCCCGCCGTTGAAGGTCAGCTGCCGCAGGGTGTCCGAGAGCGCGGCGGCCGTGCCGCTCCCGGCGGCGACGGCGATCGAGGCGCGCGTGATGTTCAGCGGGGACTGGCCGTAGAGATTGGACAGCGTCACGCGGGCACTCGTACCGCCGACACTGGTGTGGACGACGTTGCGCACCGAACGGTCCGCCATGCCGGTCGTCTCCGTCCCCGGCTCGGCGGCTGCCGGGGAGGTGGACCAGGTGCCGACCCAGGTGCCGGTGGAGGCGGGGGCGGCGGAGTTGTTAGGGAGGCGGTCGCCGGTGAGGGCGTTCCGCGTCGGCGTGCCGTCGTCGGACGCCACTCCGACGTATATGGCGGTGGAAAGGGCCACGATCGCTGCGACGACGACGGCCAATAGGGCGTAACCACGACCCCGGGTCATGCTGTGTAGTTCTCCTCGGGCGATGGGAGCCCAAGGCTCCGATCTGATATGCCCATGATGCGTCATGGGCCGGGGGAAGCTCACAGGACCCCGTGGCATTACCCCCTCCCGACAGACGCCGGGAACTCCTGTTCCGTTCCAGGAGTCGGTCAGGAAGGGACAATGTGTGCGGGATCACCGAGCGGGTGGAGCGGATGGAACGGACGAAAGCAGAAGAAAAGGTCGGCGTCGGAGGGCAGCATGCCCGCCCCGGCGTCACCACGAACCGCACGATGGCCACCTTCAGCCCCGCGGACGAGGAGAAGCAGCGCGGCGTACGCCGCATGAAACTCACCGCCACCGGGCTCCTGCTGTTCGTGGCCGTGGTCTACATCCTCGCCAAGTGGGCCCAGAACTCCGGCGCGGGCCCCTGGGCGGGCTATGTCGCCGCGGCCTCCGAGGCGGGCATGGTCGGCGCGCTCGCCGACTGGTTCGCCGTCACCGCCCTCTTCCGCCACCCCCTCGGCATCCCCATCCCGCACACCGCGATCATCCCCACCAAGAAGGACCAGTTCGGCGTCTCCCTCGGCGAGTTCGTCGGTGAGAACTTCCTCTCCGAGGACGTCGTACGGCAGCGGCTGCGCGCCGTCGGCATCGGCAGCCGCCTCGGCGCCTGGCTCGCCGTCCCCGAGCACGCCGACCGGGTCACGGCGGAGCTCTCCACCGCCCTGCGCGGCGCCCTGACCGTCCTGCGCGACTCCGACGTCCAGGCGGTGGTCGGCGAGGCGATCACGCGCCGCGCCAACGCCCAGGAGATCGGGCCGGGCATCGGCAAGATGCTGGAGAAGATCGTCGCCGACGGCGGTCACAAACGGGTCGTCGACCTCGTCGTCACCCGCGCGCACGACTGGCTGGTGCTGCACCGCGACGAGGTGATGGACGCCGTGGAGGGCGGCGCCCCCGGCTGGACGCCGAGGTTCGTCGACCGCAAGGTCGGCGAGCGCGTCTACAAGGAACTGCTGCGCTTCGCCACCGAGATGCGCGACATGCCCGCCCACCCCGCGCGCGGCGCCCTCGACCGCTTCCTCACCGACTTCGCCTCCGACCTCCAGTCGGACACCGACACCCGCGGCCGGGTCGAGCGCCTCAAGGGCGAGGTGCTGGGCCGTGGCGAGGTCCAGGACCTCATCGCCAGCGCCTGGACGGCCGTACGATCCATGATCGTCGCGGCGGCTGAGGACGAGCGCAGCGAACTGCGACTGCGCGTACGGGCCTCCCTGCTGTCGCTGGGCTCCCGGATGGCGGCCGAGCGCAAGGTGCAGGACAAGGTCGACAAGTGGGTGGAGGACGCGGCCGTCTACGTCGTCACCACCTACCGCAAGGAGATCACCTCCCTGATCACGGACACGGTGGCGAGCTGGGACGCCGAGCACACCACGAGGAAGATCGAGGCGAACATCGGCCGCGACCTCCAGTTCATCCGGATCAACGGCACGGTGGTCGGCTCGCTCGCCGGCCTGCTGATCTACACGGTGTCGCACGCGCTGGGGGCGTGAGCCGCGGGGACGTGACGCGCGGGCACGGCGAGGTGTCAGGGCGTAAGCACTTCCGCTCAGGGCACTCGAACCGGGTTCTTCTCGATGAGGAGGGAGCCCATGACCACCGCGCAGGCCGGGACCGGCCGAACCGTCACCACCGACATCCCCGCCCGCCTCGACCGCCTCCCCTGGTCGCGCTGGCACTGGACGATCGTCATCGGCCTCGGCACGGTGTGGATCCTCGACGGTCTCGAAGTCACCGTCGTGGGCAACATCGCCAGCCGCCTGTCGGAGCCCGGCAGCGGCCTGCCCATCACCTCCGGCGAGGTCACCGGCCTGGCGGCCGCCCTGTACGTGGCGGGAGCCTGCTCCGGCGCGCTCTTCTGGGGCCGGCTCACCGACAAGTGGGGCCGTAAAAAACTCTTCATGATCACCCTGGCGGTCTACCTCGGCGCCACCGCCCTCACCGCGATCGCCTTCGACACCTGGTGGTTCTTCCTCTTCCGCTTCCTCACCGGCTTCGGCATCGGCGGCGAGTACGCGGCCATCAACTCCGCGATCGACGAACTGATCCCCAAGGAGTACCGCGGCCGCGTCGACCTGATGATCAACGGCAGCTTCTGGCTGGGCGCGGTCTTCGGCTCCCTGCTCTCGATCATCGCGCTGGACACGGACATCTTCGCGGCCAACGTCGGCTGGCGCCTCACCTTCGCGCTCGGCGCGGTCCTGGCCCTGGTGATCCTCCTGGTCCGCCGGCACGTCCCGGAGAGCCCCCGCTGGCTCCTGATCCACGGCCGTGACGACGAAGCGGAACGCATCGTCTCCTCGATCGAGCGGAGGATCACCCAGGAGCACGGCGAACCGCTGCCCCGCGCGGAGGGCGAGATCACCATCCACCAGCGCCGCAGCGTCTCCTTCCTGGAGATCGGCCGCACGGTCTTCTCCGACTACCGCCGCCGCGCCGTCCTCGGCTTCTCCCTCTTCATCGGCCAGGCCTTCCTCTACAACGCCATCACCTTCGGCTTCGGCGCGATCCTGACGACGTTCTTCGACGTCCCGAGCGGCAGCACCGGCTACTACTTCGCCGTCATCGCACTCGGCAACTTCTGCGGCCCGCTGCTCCTCGGCAAGCTCTTCGACACGGTGGGCCGCCGGGTGATGATCTCCGGCACGTACCTGCTGTCCGGCCTGCTCCTCTTCGGCACGGCCTGGCTCTTCGACCAGGGCTCACTCAGCGCGAGCACGCTGACGGCCTGCTGGTGCGCGGTGCTGTTCTTCGCCTCGGCGGGCGCGTCCAGCGCCTACCTGACGGTCTCCGAGGTCTTCCCGATGGAGACCCGCGCCATGTCCATCGCCTTCTTCTACGCCATCGGCACGGCAGCCGGCGGCATCAGCGGCCCGCTCCTCTTCGCCGACCTCACCGGCACGGGCAAGGTCGGCGACACGGTCCTCGCCTTCCAGATCGGCGCGGCACTGATGTGCCTGGCGGGCCTGGCGGCGGCGCTCCTCGCGGTACGCGCCGAACGGCGCTCCCTGGAGGACATCGCCAAGCCCCTCACGGCAGCGGGGGACACGACGGGACAAGGCAGGAAGGCGACGGCGTAGGGGGCGTAGCTGGCTGCGTGGCCGACTGAGCTGCGGGCAGTCGTGCCGCTGGGGCGATGAGGGTCCCCCTGCTCGAGCGAAGTCGAGAGCTTGGGGGAGGGTGGGTGCAGCGAAGGCGCAGCCGGCGGCGGAGGCCGGACTCGCGAGCGCGGTCGTACCGACGCCGACGCCGATGCCGGCGGCTCCGGCTGCCGCGCCCGCGGCCCTCAACATGCTCCGGCGGCTGATCTGTCGTGTCACGTCGTCGTACCTCGACGTCGTAAGTCGCGTTCCTGCGGGGGACGGTGAGGAGACGGCCGGACGGCGGAGGCGATAACAAGAACTGCGCTATAGTTGATCTGCGTCCGGTCGCCGAACTCCGGTAGACGGACGATGCGTTGGTGGTCCAAGGAAAGACGCCCCGCTTCCTGCGGGGAAATGCAGGTGCAAGGCCTGCCCGGCGCTCCAGACAAGAACCCCGGCCCTGGGTTTCAGGGCCGGGGTTCTTCGCTGTGCGCTCGACTCGTCGCGCCGACCGGCGATCAACCGCGCCGGTCGGCCACCACCCAGGACGCCACGGCCACGGCCCCCGCCACCCCGAACACCGCGGGCCAGGCACCCACCTTCTTGGCCAGCGGATGAGACCCCGCGAAGGCGGCGACGTACGCGGCCGACAACGCCCCCGCGGCCACCCCGCCGGCCTGCTGCCGCCACTGCCGCGCGGCCGCGGCCCCGGCGACGGCGAGCACGGCCCCGCCGAGCGGCCGCTGCCTGGTCCAGCGGGCCACGCCGTACCCGCCCACGAGCCCGCTCGCGGCGATCACCGCACTGGGAACCTTCGCCATACCTGCCTCCTGTGCCTCGCATGCCCGCTCGTGCGGCCTTGAGGCTAACGCCCCAGGTGACAGACGCCGGCGCCGGGGCACCACAAGATCACCTCTCCGATATGAGTCGAGGCTTGTCAAGTTTCCTCCTCCGAGTTATATAAGAAGACGCAGAACGTAAGGGCATCGCACAGGCAGAGCCTGAAGAGAGGAGTGACCAGTGATGCTCATGCGCACGGACCCCTTCCGTGAACTCGACCGGCTCACCCAGCAGGTCCTCGGCCCCGCCACCCGCCCGTCGGCGATGGCGATGGATGCCTACCGCTCCGGGGACGAGTTCTTCGTCCACTTCGACCTCCCCGGCATCGACCCCGAGACGATCGAGCTGGACGTCGAACGCAACGTCCTCAACGTCCGAGCCGAACGCAGGTCCCCCGCCCCCGAGGAGGCGGAGCTGCTCGTCGCCGAACGGCCCACCGGCACCTTCACCCGCCAGCTCTTCCTCGGCGAGACGCTGGACACGGACCGCATCGACGCCTCGTACGAGGCCGGCGTCCTGACCCTGCGCATCCCGGTGGCCGAGCAGGCCAAGCCGCGCCGCATCCAGATCACGGGCGGCGACAGGCCCAAGCAGCTCAGCGGCTGACGGCACGGCACTCGCGTACCCACGCACCCACGGGGGCTGTCCCGAGGACGTCCCACCCGCGGGACAGCCCCGCCCCCAACCCTCACCCCGCCGCCGGAGTGCGAGCCCGGCGGCGTGACGCAGGACCGGATCCGGAGGAAGACCCACACATGAGCGTGACGACGGTGCCCAGTGTGACGACTGCTCTCACGACCCCGAAGACCCTGATCCCCACCCCGCCGCGCCACCACCGCGCCCGAGGCGACGACGCCTGGACCCGGCTGATCGAAGCGGTGCGGGATTCGGGCCAGTACCCCACCAGGTCGGAGGCGGAGCGGGTCACCCGTATCGTCCTGTCCGCCCTCGGCGGTCATGTGATCGGCGACGAACGGGTCGACCTCGCCCGCGCCCTGCCCGAGGAGGCCGCCAGGGTGGTCGCCTCCCAGATCCCGGCCACGCGCCGGCTGACCGCCGCCGAGTTCGTCGACTCCGTCGCGGCCCGTATCGAGGGAGCGACCCCCGCCACGGCCCGCTGGGACGTCAGCTCGGTCCTGAGCGTGCTGCCGCCCCTGGTCGGCGACGACCTGGTGACCCGCATCCTGGCCCAGCTCCCGGCCGGCTACGCCCTCCTGTTCGGCCGAGCGGACCTGAGCCCGGCATCGTAGGCTCCTGAACCGCGTACGACGGTCACCGCCGAGGCGGGCGGTGGCCGTCGGCCACACCGGGAGTCACCGCCAGGAGCCGCCACTTGACCCGCACGAGGTCCGCAACCGCAACTCTCACCACCCCCGACGGCACGCACCTCGCCCACACGGACCACCACCCCGCAGGGGAACCCGCGGCCACGTTCCTCCTCCTGCACGGCCTGGCGGGCCACCAGGGCGAGTGGGACACCCTCGCCGCGCGGCTGTCGGCCGACGGCCACCGCGTGGTGACGTACGACGCCAGGGGCCACGGCGCCAGCACCCGCATCCCGGCGTCCACGACCCGCGCGGCCCATGTCGAGGACGCCGTAACCCTGATCGAGGAACTGGACCTGGCCCCCGTGACCCTGCTGGGCCAGTCCCTGGGCGGCCACACGGCCCTGCTGCTGGCCGCCGCCCACCCCCACCTGGTGCGGTCCCTGATCCTGGTCGAAGCGGGCCCGGCCGGCCCGGCCCCGGATCTCCCCGCCCAGATCGCGGCCTGGCTGGACAGCTGGCCGACCCCCTTCACGTCCCTCGACGAGGCGGCGGCCTTCCTGGGCCACGAGGCCTGGGCGAGAGGCCTGGAGAAACGAGAAGACGGCTGGTACCCGAGGTGGGACCGCCCCACGATCATCGACACGGTCGCCGAACTGGCCACCACCGCCTACTGGCCCGAATGGTCCCGCATCACCTGTCCCACCCTCCTCATCCAGGGCGAACACGGCACGATGCGCCCCGACGAACCGGCCACGATGCTCACCCACCGCCCGGACACCAAGGTGGTCCGCATCCCCCACGCGGCCCACGACGTCCACCTCGACCAGCCGGACCGCCTCTACGAAGCGATCAGGGCCTTCATCGCCTGACCCTTGACCTCAACCAAAGTCGAGCTCCTACGTTGATCGCGACCAGGCAACCACGGGAGGGGATCGCGTGAGCACGCACACGAAGGACCTCAAGGAGTACACCCACGACGAACTGGCCGCCCAGCCGATCGGCGCCTGGACGGGCCAGGCCTACCGCCTGGTCGTGGGAGCCCTCCGCGCCCAACTGGCGGTGGAGGGCCTCACCCAGCCCCACTGGTGGACCCTGAACCATGCCTCAGGCGCCCCCGGCTCATGGCCCCGAGCGACCCTGACCGACCGCCTGACCCCCTACGACGACCTGAACACCGACTTCGACCAGGTCTACGACGACCTGATCGCCCGAGGCTGGCTCACCGAGGACGCGACGGGCGCCATGACCCTGACCGAGGAGGGCGAGGCCGGCCGCCTCCGCGCCCGGGAACGCAACCTCCGCGTCCACGACCGAACCCACCAGGGCATCGCGCCCGCCGACTTCGTAGTGACGATCAACGTCCTGCGCCGGATCGTCGCCAACCTGGGCGGCAACGGAAACCTTCCCGACGGCGGCAAATAGTTCGACAGGGCCCCGTCTCCCCGCCCATCCTGCGGAGCGCACGGCCGCGCATCAACCCACCTGAGGGAGACGACCGTTGAACCCCACCATCCGCCACATCACCTTCGACTGCACCGGAGAGCCCTACGAACTGGCCCGTTTCTGGTCCGAGTTGCTCGGCCACCCGATCTCCGACGAGGACAAGCCCGGCGACTCCGAGGTACTGATCGAGTTGCCGAACGGCGCCCCCGGCCTCCTCTTCGTACGAGTCGAGGAAGGCAAGGCAACCAAGAACCGCATCCACTTCGACCTGGGCCCCACAGGCCGCACCCGCTCCGAGGAGGTCGAACGCGCCACAGGCCTCGGCGCCCGCGTCCTGACGGACCGCACCCTCCCGAACGGCAGGGGCTGGGTCGTCATGGCCGACCCCGAGGGCAACGAGTTCTGCGTCGAACGGGGAGAACTGGACCGGGTGGAGGACTGACGTCAGGACGCTCTGGCTCCGGGGGTAGATCCATGGCACAACGCACTTAGGCCCTGTCGTCAAAGTCTCAGGCCCATAGGCAGGCGAACAGACCAGGCCCGCCGTAGCCCTCCAGACGGGCTCGCCGGGGCTTGGCTGGTCGTACCGGACGCGTATCCGCTGCGAACGGTAGATCGGATGAGCCGGCCGACCTTGGATTTGACCCTCACCTCCTCGCTGTCCGGAGGAGTGAAGGCGACTTCGGGGTAGAAGCGGGGGGCGCCGTCGCCGTCCGTGTCCTCACGGACGGCGATGATCTGCGCCTCTATCCACTGCCCGCGGGTGTAGAGGCAGAAGTTGTTCCACGCCTCCACAAAGGCCCAGACCGAGAGCCATGCACACACGGGGATGAAGCCGCTTCGATGATCTGTTCCCAGCTCACGCGGGGAGGCTACAGCGCTGGTAACCAGGCGGCCCCCCTCATGAACTGTCTTGTTTTAGGCGGAGGGACGGGTGACCACGTTGATGTTGAACGTGTGTGATCCCAGACCGTTGGCGATGCCCATGAAGAGCAGGGCGAAGTGCTCCTGGCCGCGTGCGGTGGTGATGCCGCCGATGTCCAGCTGGGACGACGGGGGCCAGCCGAGGTCGGTGAGCAGCTGGGCTGTGGTCCGTTTGGCTTCGGCGTCGTCCCCGGAGAGAAAGACGGTGCTGGGGCCGTCCAGACTGTCTGGGGCGATCATCACGGTGGAGTCCATGGTGCACAGCGTCTTGACGACGGGGGTCAGGGGGAAGGCTTCCTGGATCTGTTCGGCAAGACTGCTGTTGGGGTGCGAGAGCTCTGTGAAGTCGTCGGAGAGACCGACCCCGACATCGATCAGCAGGGTGTCGGCCAGCGCTGGTGCTCCGATGGAGCGCAGTAAGTCCACGGAGACGGTTCCCGGGGTGGCGTTGACCAGTACCTCTGCGTGGACGGCCGTCTCGCTCAGGCCCGCCACGGGGAGACCTAAGTCTGTCCGCTCTTTGGGACGGCGTGAACCGAGGAGCACGTCGTGTCCTGCGGCGCTCCAGCCGTGGGCCAGTGCTCGGGCGACGTTTCCGGTGCCAAGTAGTCCTATACGCATGGTGTGACGCTAACCGTCGTGAGGGCTCGGCGAATCGGACTACCGGCTCAGGCGAGACTGGCACCAACGGCGTAGGTCTGTGGTCGCTCGCCCCTCGCTACGACAAGACCGCCAAGGCCTGCCAGGAAGTCGTCACCGTGGCCGCGTTGTTGATATCGGTGTAACACCTTGGCGACGACGCCTAGGACATAAGGGAGTTGAGAGTGGCGCACGACATAGCCGCGCTGGCGGAGGAGCTCAAGGCCATGGCTGCGGCCGATCACCAGTCCTCGGTCCACGCGAACAGCGATGACCCCGCCGAGCAACTGGCATGGCGCCGGCTGACCGCACGGCACGGTGACCGGCTGAGCGAGATCATGAACGAGTACGGCTGGCCCACGGCGGACCTGGTCGGCGAGGAGGCCGCCCGCGCGGCTTGGCTGATCGCCCAGCACGCCGACCGACAGCTAGACGTCCAGCGCCGCGCCCTCCACCTCATGCAGCAGGCGGTGACGGCAGGTTCGGCCAGCCCCCGCGAGCTGGCCTTCCTCCGCGACCGCACGCGGGTCAACGAGGGCCGCAAACAGCTCTACGGCACACAGATCGCCGGCGTGAAGGACGGATCACCGGTGCCGTGGCCCTGCGAGGAACCCGAGCGCATGGACGAACTCCGCGCGGAGGTCGGCATCGAGCCCTTCGACGAATACGTCGCCAAGTTCTCACTGACCTGACGCCAGGCACGAAGGCCGGGCCCCAACCGCCCCCCACCACTCACCGTCTACCCGGCGACGGCCCTACACCCCACCCCAACCGCCCCGGAACCGTCAACTCGGAAAACTCGGGAGGTCGTGAGCACCTCACAGCCAACCTGACGGTTACAGCCCGGCTTGAGGTGGTGGAACAGTCCGCCGTAGCCGGGTGATGACCGCCAGCTCGGTGAAACAGCCAGGGGCGGGAGCGCCGTGTGCGTTGCTAGCAGCAGCGTGGCGGGACGCACCCGTTAGCGCGCCACCCCGCCGACCTTCACGGTCTGGACGAAGAAGCGCCAAGCATCGCTTCCCACCACGATCACACCCGCCTCCGCACCCTTTGAGTCGCGGACGAGCGCACCGCCTCCAGCGAAGGCACACTCGACGCACTCGCCCCCGGCACCGTTGCTGTAGGACGACGTGAACCACACCGGACGGCCGCTTCCGCCGGAAGCTTCTATTGTCATCTTGCGTAATCCTTCAAGATCGACTCGATCAACAGGGCCGAGCGTTGAGGACTCAAGGCCGCGGCCCGGAGGCCGTCGAACGCCCTCGTGTACTCACGGACATGATGCTCGCCCTCCAAGTACATGGCATCGGTGATGCCGTCTCGATACACGAGGTCCGGATCCTCCGGGGCCGGGAAACCCAGCATGGTGAACGAACCGGTGGCCGGATAGGTCCCTGAGTCGAATGGAAGGACCTGCAAGGTCACGGTCGGCAGATCGGCCGTCTCCCGGACACGTTCCATCTGCTCTCGCATCAGAGTGTGATCCCCGATGACGTGGCGCAGGGCACCCTCGTTAACGATGAACCAGGCGTCGGGCGCATCCGGCCGCCTCAGCATGGCCTGGCGTTCCATGCGCACCTGCACCGCCTTGGTGATGTCCTCGGCCGACATGTGCGCACCGGACTTGTGGAGCTCGGACGCGTACACCTCGGTCTGCATGAGGCCGGGTACGACCTCGCACTGGTACTGGCGGAAGGTCGAAGCATCCTGTTCGAGGCCGATGTAGATGTTGAACCACTCGGGGACGCCGGCGCCGTGGACCTGCCACCAACCGCGCACTTTCGCCTGCCGGGCCAGCGACTTGAGGAACTCGCGCAGCTCGTCGCTCGTGCCGTAGAAGCGGCACAGGGCATCGATGTCCGACGGCTGGATACGCCCACTGCCCGTCTCCATCCGGTTGACCTTGGAGCCGCTCCAGTCCAGGGCCGCACCGACCTGGGCGCAGGTGAGTGTGCTCGTCTCGCGGAGCTTCTTCAGCTCGATCGAGAGGCGCCGACGGCGTGCCGTTGGTGAACCGGCCATCCCAACCCTCTTTCCGGTAGCGGGCGTTCAGTCTCGCGCCAAGTGTTGTGCTTGCCAATCACACGGAAGTGGGAATCCCGCCGTGCACATTGCACGACGGGATGCGCTGCCAGCACAGTGGTCGACAGCACAACTCAAAGTGATCGTTCGTGACGCTGCGCTTCCCGTGCGGTGTCGACCGCGACGAGAGGGGTCCGCGTGAGCCAGGAAGCATGCATGTCGCGCAAGCCGTGGGAGCTTGCCTTCACGGCTGAACCCGTGGAGGTGGCCGCACTGCGCCGGACCATGCGACTGCACCTAGGCCTTTGGGGGATGCTCGACATCACAGACGAGGCCCAACTGTGCGTCAGCGAACTGGTGTCCAACGTCATCACGCATGTTGGACACGGCACTCCCGCGACGCTGGCTGTCTCCATGCGAGGCACGCACCTGCGCATCGAGGTGCATGACCCCGACACACGTGCGCTGCCCGTCCTCCGCGATCCGAGCACCGAATCCCTGGAGGGGAGGGGCATGGCGCTCGTGGACGCCGTTGCCGATCGCTGGGGTGTGCTGCTACGTCCGGACCGTAAGGTCACGTGGTGCGAGCTGGCCACAAAACTCACCGCACCCAACGGCCACGTGGAAGCACCCAGCGTGATGCGGGCCGAAGCCCTGCTCAGTCTCTACGCCGCTGCTACGCCGTTGCCGTGCAGAACGGGCGTGGGTAGGTTGACCTCGGTCGTGGCGGAGGAGACGGTGATCGCGGCGATCACCGACTTCCTCCACTGGCTCCGAGCCCACGGCCGCGACGCGGACGACACGATCGACCGAGCACAGATGCGTTTCGAGGCCGAGTGCGCCGCTCCGTGTGAAGGGGCGTGAGGAGTCATCGGGCTGAGACCGCATACGATACTCAGCGCGCTGAGGTGTGGAACTCGCGTAGTCGGCCGCTGAGTTCGTGCAGCCCTTCGATGCGGAGGTCGGCAGTTCCAAGGCCTCGGCGGTGTTCCACTGCATGGTGGCCCAAGGCCCGCGATGTACAAGCGCTGTGTGCAAACCCGCCTGCCTGGCAGGGCTGATGTCGCAGCGGTCACCGACGTAGAGGATCTCGCCGACGAGGGGCACGGCGTCGGCCACCCGTTTGAAGGACTCGGGGTCGGGCTTGCTGGCGCCCCAGTCGTCGGACGTACCGATCAAGTCGACGTCGTCGGAGACCAGCGTCCGCAAGATCCCCCGGCGCGTACAGTCTGATTGCCGGCGATACCGAGCCACAGCCCGTCGGCCCGGAGCTGCCTTAGCGTCGGACGGACATCCTCGTACAGATCCTCTTCCTCAAAGCTCTCGGGCTGCCCGGCAGCAGCTCGCTTCTCCCGCTCCTTGTAGAGATCGAAGCCGGGCCGGAACTCCTGGAACGTCTCCCGGTAGTCGCGGCCCTGGGCGATCACGGCCCCGAACATTGCATGGAAGGTATGCCGCGGCACACCCAGCCAGTCGGCCCAAGTGCCGTACTTGCGGGTCTCGTCCACGAGGCACTCGCCGACGTCGAAGACCACTGCGCGAATCATGTGAGAAGACTGTCCAAGGGTCGACGCGCATCGGTTGGGCTCAAGCTCACGACGCAGTGGAGATTTCGGAGGCCGAGGGGAGGTTGAAGTAGGGCTCGGGCCACTCGACGGCGCCGTCTGCGTCCGCTTGGGCCACGTGCTGCAAAAGCAGTGCTGTGGGGTCCTCTATGTTGCGCTTATCATCGCCGATCAGTAGGGGCTCCGTGATGGATATTGAGGGGTAGTCGATGCCTAGCAGTTTGCATATGTGCTCGAAATCCTCGTTCGTGTTTCCGTCGCCGAGGCTGCCGTGGAGGTAGTCGCGTAGGCGTGAACAGATGTCGAGCATCGCATTTCCGCTGTCCGTCACGCTGTATATGCCCCCTTGCGGGCTGTCGCTCTTCAAGAATCCTATGATGAAGAGCCGCTCCGTTTCGAATTGGAGAGCGTTTAGATTGACGTCCAGCGCCTTGGCTGTGTGTCGATGGCTTCGATAACCAGCCCTCTTGACCTGCGACAAGATCTCGAGCGGAAGGCCGGGGCGCCTTGAGGATGCGAAACGGGTCACATCCGCGGAGGTGAGGCCCCCTAAGGCTACTTGGAGGAGGAGGTCCTTGGTGATCTCCTCTTTCAAGAGGTTGTGGACGGTTCTACGGGACTTTTCGTCGTCTGCATCGAAGTCCGCCGGCACCCAGAAGACCCGCAGGCGGGACAAGCTTTTGGGCATGGTCCGGAGGTAGTCCTGGGTAACCTCGGCGAGGCGAGAACGATTGCGACTCTCGTGCCGGGCAATGTATACAGCCGCCGCGATGTCCTCATCGTGGAGAAGGGTTCTGAGGTCCTTGTCGATTCCATCTCCACCATGCCCCCAGAGCGTTTGCCCAGAGATCACTTTTGACCAGTCCTTCTTCAGGTCACAGGAGAAGTCAAAGCGCTTTCGCTGGCCCTCTGTGTAGCCAAATAGCCTGGATTTTGAAGCGCTCTCCATGATGTGGAGGGCCGCTTTTGACAGGAAGACATGCTCATCTGACTCTGGCATGGGTGCTCCAAGGATGTGTGCCGGGTGCTCCTACTTGGCTGAAAATCTCGTGTAGCCATGCGCATCCTGGTAGACGAGGTCGATTCCCTCTGTATGGAGAAGATTTAGTAAGTCACCCTGGGGCTTCTCCGGGAGCAGCACGGTCAGCTTGGGGTCGCGCGGCTTAATGTGTCGCACGAAATCCTTCAGTTGACCAATAGCTATATGTAGCTCATCGCGACTACTGGCGCCCCTAATCGCATACAGTTCATGCGTGGTGGCGTCGTATAGATCAGTCTTGAGCGTCTTGGTCGTACCTGAGATCTTTATTTGGTAAGCACAAACTTCATGCCCACGCTGGGTGAGATGGTCGAGGTACTGCTCTCGCAACGCAGATTGGCGGAGGTCGGCTATGAGGCTCGGCTGCGCAGCCCGCCTGCTCTCTGACGCTCGTTTCCTCTTCGGCTCTACCATTTTGCATGTGACTACCGTGGCGGAAACCTTTTGACTATCGGTTTCTCCCGCGCGCGAGATGACATCCTGGGTGAGGCGCTCATAGTCTCCCTTGGGCCGGAGGCGGAAGACGATGATGCGACGCCGCTCCCCCTCCTCGTCATTCGTCTCGCGCACGGTATACGGCTGCTGCGAGTCCAACTCAAACTCGCCAATGTAACGCTGCCGCTTGGCGGCTGATTTTGAGCCGGGCACCTTGCCTGCCGCCATGAAGACACGGAGAGACCTTCCCGTGTCCGCGTGGCACAGGACGGCAGCGTTGCGGGAGCCGTTCAGTCCCAGAAACGTTTGCTCTCCACGAGTGCCCTGACCGGTGTACTCGAACACCGGCCCGCGCTCGTCCTCTTCCTCTAGCCAGCCGTCCTCATAGCCGTACTTCTTGCCACTGTCGTGATCCACGTAGATGAGGATGTTTGGGGTGGTGTTGGAGGGAATGATCCCTCCCTGTGTTCCTCCGCCGAACAGCTCCTTCATCTCAGCACGCGTGGTCATCAGACCGGGCTTGATCGAAGCTAAGTCCATGCTCCGACGTTAGCTGATCGCTCTGACATCGAACGCGGTCAACTAGCTTGCGTTGATGGCTGCATACGACCAGATGTCGGCGGGCAACGCGTGCTCCAGGCGCCACGTGATCGCCATCGGCTTGCTGCCTGTGTGGCCTTCGTAGGTGGCAGGCCCGAGAAGCATCCAGGGCTGAGACTTACCGATGTCGGTGTTCTTGTACCGACGCATGAAGAGCAGGACATGGCTGCCCCGCTTGGCGTGGTGCTGGTAGCGCAGCCCTGTCGGGGAGCTTTCGGCCGTGGAGTTCTGGGACTCCCAGTGGAAGAGCGTCGGACTCAGGGCGTAGTCCCTGTATCGCACAGTGGGGGAGAAGTCCTTCTCGTTCTTCTCCAAGGTGATCAGGAGAGCGTCTGTCTGGAGGTCCTCGACCCACTGGACGCCCTGTGCGAAGGACCTGGGCATCTGGCCGCCGAAGCGTGCTACCCCGAGGGCCGCCAGGATCTCAGAGCGGTTATAGGAGCAGTGGACCTGTAGCGGGACCTGGTTGTGGGGGCCTGACAGAGGGATGGGGAAGTGGTCCGCCTGCTCGATGACGTAAGACAGGACCTGGCGGAGCTCATCGCGGACGTTTGGTTGATTGCGGAGTGCGTCGAGGCCTTGCTGGAAGCTGGTGAAACCGCCCGCGTTGTCCCACAGGTTGAAGAAGAGCATCCGGGCGTACACCTGGTCCGTGGGGTCCAGCTCCTCATAGGCGGGTACGTCGTCGGCCAGGAGGCGGAGGTACGCATTGGCGCGGTCAGGGTCATCGACGTGCAGGAAGGCATGGACACGTTTGAGGAGCGCCGACTCACCAGCCGGAGCAGCCGCTTTGATCAGCCCGGCTCGGCGTAGGACAGAAGTCCAGGAGTTGTCGCTCTTGTACAGCTCCTTGATCTCCCTGCGGCTCTCCCGCAGGTAGTCCGCGAGTTGCGGCGTGTCATAGGCCTTGACTTCGTTGACCAACGTCTTGACGGTAGCGCTGAGCTGGGTGCGGATGTTGCCCAGCACCAGGTCCTTGGCCTTGCCCTCCAGGATGATCTGGCATCCGGACGGCAGGAGCGGAAAATCGTGCTCGATGTGATCGACGAGCCGGTTCCTGGAGAGGTTCGTCAGAGCTCGGAACTGCTCTTCGAAGCGGAACTCCGCCCGGTGCTGTCCGATGAAGTCGAGGACTGTGAGCACGGGCTTCGTTTCAGTACGCCGTAGTCCACGGCCCAGTTGCTGGAGGAAGACCGTGGCGCTGTTGGTGGGGCGCAGCAGCAGGAGTGTATCGACATCGGGGATGTCGAGGCCTTCGTTGAACAGGTCCACGGAGAAGATGACTTGCAACTTCCCCTCTCGCAGGTCGGCGAGCGCTTGAGCTCGTACTGCGGCAGGCGAGTCGCTGGTGAGTGCCGTTGCCTGGAAGCCGGCCTTTTGGAAGAAGTCGGCCATGAAGCGTGCGTGCTTCTTGTCCACGCAGAAGCCCAGGGCCCGCATGGCTCCTGGCTGGGATACCTTGTCTCGGATCTGCTTAACGACGATGCGGGCACGCGCCTGGTTGCCCGTGTAGAGGTTGCCGAGCTCCTGGTCCGCGTAGGTACCCCTCTGCCACGTGAGGTTCGTCAGGTCTGTGCCATCGGGGATGCCGAAGTAATGGAAGGGACAGAGCAGGTCGTTCTCCAGTGCCTCCCAGAGTCGCATCTCGGCGGCGATGCGGCCCTCGAAGAACTCATCCTGCACGTTGAGCCCATCCATCCGCTCGGGGGTCGCGGTCAGGCCGAGTAGTTCCTTGGGCTTGAAGTGGTCGATGACGCGGCGATACGTACCGGCGGTGGCGTGATGGAACTCGTCGATCACGATGATGTCGAAGTGGTCGGGAGCCAGCTCTTCAAGCCGCTGGACATTCAGGGACTGGACGCTGGCAAAGACGTGGTCCCAGGCTTGCGGGTCCTCACCGCTGTAGAGCAACTCGCCGAATGAGGCGTCATCCAGCACCTCTCGGTACGTACGCAGAGACTGCTTGAGGATCTCCTTGCGGTGGGCGACGAACAGCAGCTTTGGTCGGCGGTTACTGAAGCGCTTGGAAAGGCTTCGGTAGTCCAGGGCGGCCATGACGGTCTTGCCCGTACCGGTGGCTGCGACCAGCAGGTTGCGGTTGCGTCCGCGGAGCTCGCGCTCTACTCGTAGGCGTTCCAGCATGTCCTGCTGATAGGGGAAGGGGCGTACCTCCAGCCCAGATAGGTTGATCTTCAAGTCGGTGGTAGAGGTGGTGCCGCTTGCCTGGGTTAGGGCTTGGTCGAGGCGGTCGGCGTGGTGATCCGGGTCGTACGTCTCGAACGCGGAGTCGTTCCAGTACGCGTCGAAGGTCGCCTCGAACTTGTTGAGTACTGCCGGTGTGGCGACGGAGGACAGGCGGACGTTCCACTCCAAGCCGTCGAGGAGTGCAGCTTTTGAGAGGTTCGAGCTGCCGACGTATGCGGTGTCAAAGCCTGTGTCTCGTCGGAAAAGCCAAGCCTTGGCGTGTAGTCGAGTGGATCGAATCTCGTAGTTGACCTTGACGGTAGCGCCGAAGTCACGGATGAGGCGGTCGAGTGCGTGGCGGTCGGTGGCGCCGATGTAGGTGGTCGTGATGACACGGATCGGCACGCCTCGCTCCTTCGCGGCGCGCAACGAGTCTTCCAGGACGCGAATGCCGTACCACTTCACGAACGCGCAGAGCAGGTCGATGCGGTCTGCCGTAGCGAGCTCTGCTCGCAGCTCGGAGCCGAGACTCAGGTCCTCGGGGGAGTTTGTGATGAGCGATGTCTCGGACAGGGGAGTCAGAGGGCGAAGGGCGTAGACGCCTGGAGCCTCTTGCTGAGCGAGTGCCAGCAGCTGCCGAGGACCCTCGACGATTGTCTTTGTGCTGGCAGCTTTGGCTTCGCTCGGGTTGGGTGCACTTGCGGAAAGGGCCGCGAGGATGCGGTTCGCGGCCGTCACGCGGTCTTCGGGCGGAAGCTCGCTCAGCCGCTGACCGACGGCTTCAGCGATGTAGCGTGCCAGCACGTGGGGAGCGGACTCCGGTGTGACTTCAGCGTCGATTGCTTTCCAGCCTGCGGCCGTGAATCGCTCCAACTCGTCGTGCAGGTCGTGGGTGATTAGCTTCTCGTAGACACCTGCGATCGGCGTCGATCCGCCCCCGTGTTCTGCCACGACTGCTCCCCTGATCCCTCGTGCTTCTCGTACACGGGCACCCGTGCCGATGTGGATCTGTTCTAACAGCAATCACTGTCACGCGAGGGGTTGTCTAGAAAGGGGACCTGCGGTGCTGCTGGGCCGCCCGCTTCCTGGCCAGTGTCGTGCCTCCGCACCCCGCCTCAACGGCGCTTCACTCCGCTGCGCTGCGTTCCGCGTCGGCTGGCGCCGATGGCCCTGCGGGCCACCCTTGACCCGGGTCGCCGGTGGGGTGAGGCGTCCCGGGCGTCACCAGAACGCGCCTGCTCCCATCCCCAACCCGAGCAGCACGCAAGAGACCCCCCAAGCCAGATGCGCCCCCGCTGAGTACGACACGTTCGCCGGCCTTCCGTCCTTCTGGTGTACGACCACCACCCGGCGTGGGTCCCTCGGGTCGTAGCGGAGGACGACCGGGACTCCTGCGTGGAGAGGGTGCTGCTCGTGATTGAGGGGGGTGCGGCGGTACGTCTGGTCGGCCGGGGCGTTGGGGAGGTCGACCGGTGGGGCTTTGTAGCGGACCTGGGGCGGGTGGAGGGTGGGGCCCTCTCGACGGGGGCCACGGGCCACCTCGCCCCTGGTGCGGATGCCCCGGACGCCGAGGCGGGCGAGGGCTCGGCGCTGGCGTTGGGCTATGCGTAGGTTCCAGATGCCGAAGGCCGTCATGGCGGCGGCCATGATGAGTGTGATCGTGAGCCAGGGCTGGTCCACGTGACATTCCCCCCGGAGCCGACGTCAGTCGTCTGTCGTACGGGAAGACGGGGGTCGTGTCGTGGCAGTTCCGTGGGGGCGGCTGTCGGGGCGGCCCGGGTCGGCACCGCCCCGGCTACGGTGCCTGTGTCAGGCCGTGCGTCCGTGGCAGGCGCCGTAGGTCTGGCCTGAGCCGCACCAGCAAGGTGCCCCCTGCTGTGGTGGCCAAGGGACCGCGCGGCCCCGGGCCGCCAGGGTCGTCGCGTACTGGGGGAGCAGCGTCGCGTCCGACGGGGACGAGAGTTCCGAGGCTGCGAAGGCCTCGTAGGACGGGACCGTGCCGGTGACGATGCCGAGGTTCGGGGTGCCGGAGGAGGACAGTTCCCGGAGGGCGGACTCTATGGTCGCGAGGTGGGTCTCGTGGGAGGGGTACTCCGAGGCCAGGGTCGGATAGGCCTCCAGGAGTTCCGAGAGTTCCGTCGCCGGCCAGTGGAGGATCGCCACCGGGAAGGGGCGGGAGAGGGCCTCCCGGTAGGCGCCCAGTTCCGCGCGGAGGCGGAGGATCTCCGCCTCCAGTTCCGCCGGGTTCTCCGAGCCCAGGGACCACACGCGCTTGGGGTCGTGGAGTTCGTCCAGGGTGATGGGGAGGGAGTGGACCGTGTCCGCCAGGGCGTCCCACTCGTCGTGGGTCTTGCCCAGCATGCGGCGGACCCTGTGGCGGCCGAAGAGGAGGGGGTGGGTCGGCTGCGGGGGTTGCGGTACGTCGGTCAGGAGGAGGCGTACGGCCTCCGTGAACGTGTCGTGCGCCGCTTCCAGCTCGTCGTGGGACTCCAGGGCCTCGGCGACGATCACCCAGGCGGCCGGGTCCCGCGGGGACGCCACGCGGACTCCCTCGATGATCGCCCTGGCCTCGGCCTCGTGGCCGTACTCCCAGAGGTTCGACGCCTTGAGCGCCCGTACCAGGTGGGGGTTGTCCAGGCCGTCCGTGGAGGACAGCAGACGGTCGTAGAGGGCCGTGGCCGTGGGGCGGTCGCCGGCGAGTTCGAGGTGGGCCGCGGCGCGCAGCAGCAGGGCCTCGGCGTCCTCGGGATACAGGCCGGCGGTCCGCTCCAGGCGTGCCGCCTCGGCGGTGTGGTCGACGTTTTCGGCAGGCGTGTCGGGGCGCATGGGGGACACCGTACTGCCGGGAGGTGACGAGCGTGAGAGATGCGCAGGCCAGACCGCCGGCCTGCGCTGGTTCCCCATGCTCGCCATCCCGGCTCTACAGTTCGCCCCGAACCGCCGCCGTACCGTCGGCCTACAGGGTCACTCCGTCGATTTGGAGTGTTTGGACCGATTTTGCGGCGAAGGGCACGCTCACCGATTTTCCGTTGAGGCGGATGTCCGAGCGGGGGGTGTAGAGGTCGCCGCCGCCCGTCGTCACCGTGTTCCAGCGGGGCACCACGCCGTTCGTGCCGCCCGTCACCGTCGAGAAGCGGGAGAGGTCGAAGGTGAGGGTCTGGGCGGACGTGGAGGTGTTCACCGCCACCAGCACCAGGCGGCGGGACGACGCCTCGTACGCCGCCACCGCGTAGCTCACTCCCGTGGCCAGGATCGTCATGCCGGGGCGGATGTGGCGGCTGAACTGGGCCAGTACGTAGTGCTTCGTCTGGACCGTGGTCGGCTGGAGGGTGTTCGCGTCGTAGGCGATCATCGCCCAGCCCGTCGACGGGTCCATGACCTGCCAGTAGCACCATGCCGTGGGGTGCAGCCAGCGGAAGTCGTAGCAGAGGTTCGACGCCATGGTCAGGCCCGTGCCGTCGCTGTCGCCCGTCTCGGAGTTCCACAGCTTCTTGCGGGACGTCGTCACCACGTCCGTGTAGAGGAGGTCGCGGCGGCCTCCCGAACCCTGGTAGCCGTGCACGTTGACCTGGGAGACCAGGGACTTGGTGGACGAGTCGAAGGATGCCCAGGTGGAGCGGGCCGTGTCGTAGTTCGTCTCGTCCGAGGCGGCGATCCGGATGCCGGTCAGGCCTCGCTTGTCCAACTCGCTGCGCATGTACGGGAGTACGGCCGCCTGGACCGCGGGGTCCATGTGGCAGCCCTCCTGGGTGCCGGTCGCGGTCCACCAGGTGGAGGCCGGCTCGTTGAAGGGGTCGACCGTCGCGAAGTTCACGCCCCAGTTGCTGCGGGCGTACAGGGCCGTCGCCGCCAGGTGGGAGGCGTGCTGGCGGTAGTTCCAGGTCTGGAGGTTGTTGCCGCCGTTCGCGGCGCCCGAGGGGTTGTGGTTGCTGCACATCCACCACATGGGGGAGTTGGCGAACAGCTCGGTGATCGCGCCCCGCTGCGTCGCCTTCACCAGCATCGCGCGCTGGTTGGCGTCCGCCGACCACTTCCAGGCCGACGAGGCGGGGTCCTCGTTGTTCCAGTCCTGCCAGAAGCCCTCGATCTGCTTGAAGGCCGGGATGTTCGGCGACTCGACCATGGTCTCGCCGCCGACGCTGTTCCAGCTGCACGCGCCCAGGTTGTAGCGGGCGATGTTGAGGCCCAGGCCGGGGAGCGATCTGCCGTTGTACGTCACCGACTTGGTGGTGAAGAAGAGGTCCGCGAAGTCGTCCCGGGCGCCGAAGACGTTGGCCCACCAGGCGAGGGAGGTGCCCCAGCCCTCCCAGGTGCCGTAGGTCGTCGACGGGTTGACGGCGATCGTGGCGTCCGCGTGCGCGGTTCCTGTCGCCAGGGCGCTGCCGAGGAACGTGCCGCCTGCTGCGGTCAGCAGGGTTCTGCGTCGTATCACGGCTCCTCCGTAGGGGAGTTCGGGGCAGGCGCCGGTCCCCCCGGTCCGGCGTCGCGGGTTGGCCCGTTGACGGGCATCGAGAAGCATCGGGTGTGGCAGGTGTGTTGTCGAGAGTTGTGACGAACCTTTCTAAAACCCGTGTACGAAGTCTCGGACGTGCCCTGCGGAGCGATCCTGTATAACGAACAGAGCGAAGAGAACGGGTAGTCGAGCGCACGCGCGTACGGGAGGAGGGGGAGCCGATGGTCCGCGGTCTGGCGAGTCTGCGTCCCGCTCTCGTGCTGCTCGTCCTGGTCCTGGAAGTGGCGCTGCTGGACACCGGCAGCCTCTACGCCACCGTCGCGCTCGCCGCTACCGCCGCGGCCTCCGCCGCGTTCACGGTCTGTGCCCTCGTCGGCTCGCGCTGCGCGCCCGCCGTGCCGCGCACCCGGGTGCGTACGGCCATCCGCGACCGTGACCTCCGTACGGCCTTCCTGCCGCAACGCGATCCCGACGCCCGGGGGCGCACCCGGCCCCGGGCGCCCGGGCACGCCCTCCGGGCGACTTTCGCGTAGGGGCCACATCCCGGCACGTCCCGGTGCATCCAGGTACATGCCGGTGCATCCCGTATGTCCCGGTACGTTCACGTAGCCGGCCCCGCGCGGGTCGTCATGCCGCCATGTCCGATTCCCGGCACGACGAGACCCCCGGAGGGCTCACCCATGTCCGTCTTCGCCACCCTGGTCGAGCGACTCGCCGACCTCCTCCAGCCGCTGTTCGGCGCCTCCGCGGCCGCCGCCGCGATCGTCCTGTTCACCGCGCTCGTACGCCTCCTCGTCCACCCCCTGTCCCGGGCCGCCGCGCGCGGTCAGAAGGCCCGGACCGCGCTCCAGCCGAAGATCGCCGAGCTGCGGAAGAAGCACGGGAAGAACCCCGAGAAGCTCCAGCGGGCCGTACTGGAACTGCACGCCGAGGAGAAGGTCTCGCCGCTGGCCGGCTGCCTGCCCGGGCTGCTCCAGGTGCCCGCGTTCTTCCTGCTCTACCACCTGTTCTCCAGCGAAACGATCGGCGGCCGGGCCAACGTGCTGCTCGGCCACGAGCTGTTCGCCGCGCCGCTGGGCGGGCGGTGGGCGGATGCGCTCGGGGAGGGCGGTCTCCTCGGCGGTCCGGGGCTCGTCTACGCCGGGCTCTTCGTGGTCGTCGCCGGGGTCGCCGCGTTCAGCTACCGCCTCAGCAAGCGCATGATGGCCGCGAGCCCGGCCCTCCCGGCCGGTGGTGAGCAGGTGGCGGGGCTGGGAGCGGTGACCAGGGTGATGCCCTTCATGTCCTTCTTCACGCTCGTCACCGTGGCCGTCGTGCCGCTGGCCGCCGCGCTGTACGTCGTGACCAGCACGACGTGGAGTGTCGTCGAGCGCGCTGTGCTGTACCGGTAGCCGGCCCGGTACGTGACGGTCCAGTACGTGAACTGGGTATTGCGGAGCGGACTCCCAGCTTGGAGGATCGACCAGTCCTCCGATGGCTGCCCCGCCGCATCCGGGTCGCAGGCCTCGGGCGGGCGCCCGCGATCGAGGGAGAAGTGATCATGAAGCTGCTGCGAGTCGGTACGGCCGGGGCCGAGCGGCCCGCACTGCTCGACGCCGACGGGACCCTGCGGGACCTGTCGGGCGTCGTGCCGGACATCGACGGGGCGCTGCTCGCGGACGACGCGGCGCTCGACCGCGTCCGGGCCGCCGCCGACGCCGGTGAGCTGCCCGTACTGGACGCCACCGGGCTGCGGATCGGGCCGCCGCTGGGGCGGATCGGCAAGATCGTCTGCATCGGGCTGAACTACCACGACCACGCGCGCGAGACGGGTGCCGAGCCGCCCGCCGAGCCGGTCGTCTTCATGAAGGCGCCGGACACGGTGGTCGGGCCGAACGACACGGTGCTCGTGCCGCGCGCGTCCCGCAAGACCGACTGGGAGGTCGAGCTGGCCGTCGTCATCGGGCGTACCGCCAGGTACCTGGGGTCCGCGGAGGAAGGGCTCGCGCACGTCGCCGGGTACGCGGTGGCGCACGACGTGTCCGAGCGGGAGTTCCAGATCGAGCGGGGCGGGACCTGGGACAAGGGGAAGAACTGCGAGACGTTCAACCCGCTGGGGCCGTGGCTGGTGACGGCGGACGAGGTGCCGGATCCGCAGCGGCTGTCGCTGCGGCTGTGGGTCAACGGGGAGTTGAAGCAGGACGGGACGACGGCTGAGCAGATCTTCTCGGTGGGGGAGGTCGTGCGGTATCTCAGTCAGTTCATGACGCTGTACCCCGGGGATGTGATCAACACGGGCACGCCGGCGGGGGTGGCGCTGGGGGCGCCCGAGCCGAAGCCGTTCCTTCGGGCCGGGGACGTCGTGGAGCTGGAGATCGAGGGGCTCGGGCGGCAGCGGCAGGAGTTCAAAAGCGCCTGAGGGGCGGGGAGCTGCGGATCGTTCGCGACTGCGGGTGCGTCGTGGTCGTTCGCGCGGTTCCCCGCGCCCCTGAAGGTCAGTCCAGTACCGAAGCCAGGTCGCGCCAGGCCTTCCTCGGGAGGGAGTCCCGCGGCTCGCCGTCCAGGACCTGGAGGGCGAGGTGGTCCGCCCCCGCCTCGAAGAAGGCGTCGATCTTGGCGCGGATCGCCGCGTCGTCGCCCCAGGCGAACAGGGCGTCGACCAGGCGGTCGCTGCCGCCGTCCGACAGGTCGTCCTCGGTGAAGCCGTGTCGGAGGAAGTTGTTGGTGTAGTTCGGCAGCGGGAGGTAGATCCCGAGGAACTCGCGGGCCAGGGCGCGGGCACGGACCGGGTCGGTCTCCGGGATGACGCCCAGTTCCGGGGCGAGCAGCGGGGCCTCGCCCAGGATCTCGCGGGCGTGCGCGGTGTGCTCCGGGGTGACCAGGTACGGGATCGAGCCCGCCGCCCGGTCGCGGGCCAGCCGGAGCGACTTCGGGCCCAGGGCGGCCAGCAGGCGGCGGTCGGCCGGCACTCCGGCGGCGTCCAGGCCGTCGAGGTGGCCGACGAGGGCCGAGTAGGGGCGGGAGTACTGCTCCTCGCGCTTGGCGTGGCTCACCCCGAGGCCCAGCACGAAACGCCCGGGGTGGGCCGACTCCAGCTCCCCGAAGGCCGTGGCGGCGGCGTCCGGCTCGTGCTGCCAGATGCTCTGGATGCTGGTGCCGAACGTGAGCTTCGAGGTCGCCTCGATCAGCGGGGCGGCGTTGGCGGCGGAGCTGTTGCCGCCCAGCCAGACGGCGCCGTAGCCGAGTTCCTCCAGTTCGGCGGCGGCCTCGGCGAGTTCGCCGCGCCGGTCCGGGTCCTCCGAGCGCAGCCCTACGCTCCAGATGCCGTAGCGGCCGACGGTTTCCTTCAGAGCGGTGGTCATCGGTTGGGATCCCTCCGGTTGGGCGCCATGCTTGATCATGCGTACAGCAGGTGCCAACCGGAGGGGGCCGCCGATGATTCCGGCACCGCCTAGGGGGTGTTCAGGAACCGCTCCAGGGCCTCGACCACGAACCGGTGGTCCTGGAGCTGCGGCAGCCCGGACACCGTCACCGCGCCGATCACGCCGACGCCCTCGACGGTGATCGGGAAGGAACCGCCGTGCGCCGCGTACGTGTCGGGGTCGAGGCGCGAGGACTCCTCGAACGTCGTGCCCTTGGCGCGGAAGCGGGCGCCCACCAGGTAGGAGGCGGAGCCGTAGCGCTCCACCACCCGGCGCTTGCGGGCGATCCAGGCGTCGTTGTCGGGCGTGGAGCCGGGCAGCGCCGCGTGGAAGAGCTGCTGGCCGGCGCGGTGGATGTCGATCGCGACCGGGGCCTGCCGCTCCCGGGCCATGTCGACGAGGAGCGAGCCGAGCGCCCAGGCGTCGTCGTGGGTGAACCGGCGGAACACCAGGCGGCGTTCCTCCTTCTCCAGCTCCTCCAGGCTCGGGGTGAGCTCCGGGTGGAACTTCGGGGTGAGCTCCTGGCTGTGCGAGGGGTTGCTCTTGTGGGTCACAGGGTCACCGTCACCTTCTCGCGGGCCGAACGACGGGCGGCTTCCAGTACGTCCAGGGCGGCGGCCGCCTCCAGCGCGGTCACCGGGTTCGGGGCCCCTTCCAGCAGGGCCTTGGCCACGGCCGCATAGTAAGCGGGGTAGTCGCCCGGGAGGGTGGGTTCGGGTCGGCCGCCTCCCGTGACCGGTGACTCGCCGGAGCCCACGCGGCCCCACAGCGACTCGGGCTCCGCGCCCCAGCCGGGCCCGGGGCGCCGGCCCTCGCGCAGGGCCGCCTCCTGGGGGTCGAGGCCGTACTTGACGTAGCCCGCGGCGGAACCCAGCACGCGGAAGCGGGGGCCGAGCTGGGCGGTCGTCGCGGAGACGTAGAGGTGGGAGCGGACGCCGCTGGTGTGCGTGATCGCGATGAACGTGTCGTCGTCCGTCTCGGCGCCCGGGCGGCGGATGTCCGACTCCGCGTACACGGCGGTCGCCGGGCCGAAGAGGACCAGCGCCTGGTCGACGACATGACTGCCGAGGTCATACAGCAGACCTCCGATCTCTGCGGGGTCGCCGGACTCCCGCCAGCCGCCCTTCGGCTTCGGACGCCAGCGCTCGAAGCGGGATTCGAAACGCCACACGTCGCCCAACTCGCCCTCGTCCAGCAGCTTGCGCAGGGTGAGGAAGTCGTTGTCCCAGCGGCGGTTCTGGAAGACGGAGAGGAGCAGGCTGCGCTCCTCGGCCAGGGCGGCGAGCTCGCGGGCCTCGGCCGCAGTGCCCGCGACGGGCTTGTCGACCACGACCGGCAGACCGGCCTTGAGCGCGGTGGTCGCGAGCGGCACGTGCGTCTTGTTCGGGGACGCCACGACGACCAGGTCCAGCTCGGCGGCCCGGTCGAACAGCTCGTCCGGGCCGGCGGCGAGGCGCACGTCCGGGAACTCGGCGCGGGCCTGCTGCTGCCGTTCGGGGTTCGAGGTGACCACCGTGTCGAGGACGAGGCCCTCGGTGGCGGCGATCAGCGGGGCGTGGAAGACGGAGCCGGCGAGGCCGTAGCCGACGAGGCCGACGCGGAGCGGCGAGCCCGGTGTGCCGGGCGTGCCGAGGGGTGTGCCAGTCATGCCACCCACTTTCGCAACGCTGTTGCCAAAGTGCAAGCGCCGGGGACAATGGTGGCGTGAACAGGGCGGACGACCGGACGGGCGCAGTGGGCGGAGCAGTGGGTGGAGTGGGCGGTATGGCGGGCTTGGCCGACACCGGAGCCGGAGCCAACCTGCTCGCCCTGCGCAGCCACAACGCGGCGCTGGTGCTCGACCTGCTGCGGACGGCCGGGCCCGACGGCATCAGCCGGCTCGAACTCGCCGAGCGGACCGGCCTCACCCCGCAGGCGGTCAGCAAGATCACGGCCCGGCTGCGGGAGGACGGGCTCGCGGCGGAGGCGGGGCGCCGCGCGTCGACCGGGGGCAAGCCGCGCACGGTGCTGCGGCTGGTGCCCGAGGCGGGGCACGCGGTGGGGGTCCACCTGGACCGGGACGAGGTCCGGGTGGTGCTCGTGGATCTGCGCGGGACGGTGGTGGGGGAGCGGCGGGCCGCGCTGGACCTGGGGGCCGGGGCGCGGGCGGTGCTGGCGGCGGTGACGGAGGCCGTGCGGGCGACGGTGGCGGGGGCCGGGCGGGTAGCGGTGGCGGGGGCCGGACGGGTGGCGACGGAAGCCGGGCCGGAAGGAGT
>NZ_WWIQ01000020.1:0-496 GCF_009862985.1 Streptomyces sp. SID5464
AGAAGAACTGGATGAACGACCCCAACGGCCTGGTGTACTACAAGGGCGAGTACCACCTCTTCTACCAGTACAACCCCAACGGCAACTCCTGGGGCGACATGTCCTGGGGGCACGCGGTGAGCAAGGACCTCGTGCACTGGAAGGAGCTCCCGCTCGCCCTGTCGCACGACGACGAGGAGATGGTGTTCTCGGGCAGCGCGGTCGTCGACTGGGGCAACACCACCGGCTTCGGCACCGAGAAGAACCCGCCCATGGTGGCGATCTACACCAGCCTACAAGGACACGGGCAACAGGCCCAGTCGCTCGCCTACAGCACCGACCAGGGCCGCACCTGGACCAAGTACCAGGGCAATCCCGTCCTCGACATCGGCTCCAGGGAGTTCCGCGACCCCAAGGTCCAGTGGTACGCGCCGACCAAGAGCTGGCTGATGACCGTCTCACTGTCCACCGAGCACAAGGTGCGGTTCTACTCGTCCAAGAACCTCAAGGACTGGGA
>NZ_WWIQ01000020.1:657-2411 GCF_009862985.1 Streptomyces sp. SID5464
CCTGCTCAGCGAGTTCGGGCCGGCCGGCGCGACGGGCGGCGTGTGGGAGTGCCCCGACCTGTTCCCCCTCGCGGTCGACGGGAACAAGAACAACATCAAGTGGGTCCTCGTCGTCAACATCAACCCCGGCGGCATCGCGGGCGGTTCGGCCGCCCAGTACTTCGTCGGCGACTTCGACGGCAAGAAGTTCACCGCCGAGGACAAGGGCACGTACACGCCGCCCGCCGGCACGGTGATGCAGGACTTCGAGGGGACCGGCTTCGACACGTGGTCGTCCACCGGCACCGCGTTCGGCGACGGACCGACAGCCGGGGCGCTGGCCGGGCAGGGGACCGTCGAGGGCTTCGACGGCAAGGGCCTCGCCAACAGCTTCCACGGAGGTGACGCGACCACCGGAACCCTCACCTCGCCCGAGTTCACCGTCGACAGCCCCTACCTGAACTTCAAGGTCGGCGGCGGACGGCACCCGCACGAGCCCGGGACGCTCCTGGAGCGGGGAGACCCGCCCGCGGGCACGGTCCTCGCCGACTTCGAAGGCGGCAGCTACGGCGACTGGACGGCGACCGGAGACGCCTTCGGCTCGGCCCCGGCCACCGGCACCCTCCCCAACCAGCAGGAGGTCTCCGGGTTCCTGGGCAGCGGCCTGGTCAACAGCTTCTTGAACGGCGACTCCACCACGGGCACCCTCACCTCGCCCGAGTTCACCATCGACAAGAAGCACATCAACTTCCTCATCGGCGGCGGCAACCACCCCGCCGGGTCCGACCACCCCACCGCCCTCGAACTCCTCGTCGACGGCCAGGTGGTGCGCAGCGCCACCGGAAAGGACGCCGAGGCGCTCAACTGGGCTTCCTGGGACGTCGGCGACCTCGCGGGCAGGAAGGCGCGGATCAGGATCGTCGACGACAACACCGGCGGCTGGGGCCACCTCAACGTCGACCACATCATGCTGTCCGACACCGAGGCCCGGCCCGTCTCCCAGGAGACGTCGGTCAACCTGGTCGTCGACGGCCAGGTCGTCCGCAGTGCCACCGGTGCCAACAGCGAGACCCTGGACTGGGCCTCCTTCGACCTGCGCCCCTACGCCGGCAAGAAGGCGCGGATCCAGATCGTCGACATGAACACGGCCGGCTGGGGCCACATCCTGGCCGACCGTTTCACCGCCGCCGACGCCCCCGCCAAGTCGGTCCTGCAGCGCGCCGACTGGGCCGACTACGGCAAGGACTACTACGCGGCCGTGTCCTGGGAGAACGCACCGGGCGGCAGGCGGTACATGATCGGCTGGATGAACAACTGGGACTACAGCGGCGCGATCCCCACCTCACCCTGGCGCGGTGCGCAGAGCGTCCCACGGGAGATGGCGCTGCGGACCGTCAACGGCCAAGTCCGGCTGACCAGCCGGCCGGTGGGCAGCCTGGAGTCCCTCCGGCAGGGCGGCCCGGCGACGGCGACCGGTGTCACCGTCAAGAGCGCCGCGAAGCCCCTGATCGGTCCGGCGGCCAAGGGCAAGGCACTCGACATCGAGGCCACCTTCTCGCTCAAGGACGCCGAACGCTTCGGCCTGAAGGTGCGCACCGGTGCCGGGGGAGAGGAGACCGTGATCGGCTACGACACCACGACCCAGGAGCTGTACGTCGACCGCACCCGCTCCGGTGCCGTGGACTTCAACAGCACCTTCCCCGGTGTCCAGACAGCACCGCTGAAGGCCGAGAACGGCAAGGTGAAGCTGCGGATCCTCGTCGACTGGTCGTCCG
>NZ_WWIQ01000020.1:2496-5286 GCF_009862985.1 Streptomyces sp. SID5464
CCAGACAGCACCGCTGAAGGCCGAGAACGGCAAGGTGAAGCTGCGGATCCTCGTCGACTGGTCGTCCGTCGAGGTCTTCGGGGGCAGCGGCGAAGCGGTGATCACCGACCAGATCTTCCCCGACCCCGCCAGCCAGGGAGTGGAGGTCTTCGCCGAGAACGGCTCGGTGAAGCTGGACCAGGCCCGCGTCTGGCACCTCGGCTCCGCCCACGACTGACAAGGAACCACAGCATGAAGAAGACCCTGTTCGCCGAGTTCACCGCACGTGAAGGGGCGGAGGACGAGGTCGCCCGCATGATCCTGGAGTACGCCGAGAAGGTGCGCGAGGAAGAGGGAAACCTCGCCTTCGAGGTCTACACCAAGGAGTCCCACCCGCGCGCCTACTGGATCTTCGAGGTGTACCGGGACGAGGACGCCTTCCAGGCACACCTGAAGGCCCCGTACGGCGGCCCGTTCAACGCCGCACTCGCCCCGCTGATCGAGGAGGACGCCTCGGTGCTGACCTTCCTCGATGCGGTGACCTGACGGTCCCCCGACGCGACGCCGGCCGGGCCCGTGGAGGCGAGCCCGGCCGACGCCCAACTCCCGGTGACGGCGCCGCCACGTTCGACGTCCTGTGGGGCGACAAGAAGTACACGTACCGACTGCCCGGGGCGCATCGCTCCGATAACATGTTCGGTCATGCGACGATCACCCCATAGCGACTAACAAATCGAATAAAACAATTGATACCTACCAAAACGCGGATCTCCTCGCGAACAAGACGCGGAATCACGTTCCCCGCATGGTCTCGGCCCCGGACGATGCTGTGGGCCGCGGCGGGTGTGGTGACCCTCGGGTTTCTCGTCGCGCTGGAGATCGCCGCGCGCCGCTACGGGGTGCCCGGGCCGATCACCTCCCAGGTGCAAGAGGTGATCGTCGCCCCCAAGTCGGGCTTCCTGCTGTACGCGGGTATGGCGCTGACGATGGTGGTGCTGACCCGGCGGCAACGGTTCATCGCCGTCGGCCTCGCGCTCGGCATCGACGCCGTCTTGCTGGTCGTGCGATGGGCGGCCGGCGCCGACCTGACGGACGGCCATCCCTTCGGCAACGGCGCGTTGTGGGTGATCCTGGGCTGCGCGGTCATCGCAGTGACGCGCCGCACCGGCCCGGAACGCGTCCTGCTGCTGAAGGGCGTCGGGCTGGGCCTGCTGCTGGTGGCCGGCCGCAAGACCGGTGACACCTGGCTGCTCATCACCTCGAAGACCCGCCCGATGGTGCTCGACCAGTACGTGGCGGTCGCCGACCACGCGCTGGGCAACCCGTCCTGGCTCGTCGGCCGGATCGTCACGGCCACCGGCCCGGTCGGTGCCCGGACCCTCGACTACGTCTACGCCCAACTGGCGGTGGCCGCGGTCGTCGTCGCGCTCTACCAGCTGCGCGACGTGGCGGCCGAGCGCCGCTTCCCGCGCCATCATCTGGTGCGGACCTTCCTGGTCATCGGCCTCCTCGGACCGGGCATCTACATGATCTTCCCGGTCGTCGGACCGATCTTCGCCTTCGGCACCGACGGCGGCCACTGGGCGGTGGCCAACCTGTGGCCGGACCTGCCGACGCCGATCAGCGCCGCACCGCACGACATGCCGTTCGACGAGATCACCCCCCGCAACTGCATGCCCAGCCTGCACACCGCGTGGGCCACCGCGATCTTCATCCATTCCCGCAAGGGCCCACGCGTGCTGCGCTACGCGGGCACGTTCTGGCTGATCGCCACGCTCGCCGCGACGCTGGGATTCGGCTACCACTACGGCGTGGATCTCGTGGCCGGCGTGGTGTTCACGGTCACCATCGAGGCGGCCCTGCGCTCGCTCGAACGCGGCTGGGACCGGTCCGGAACTCAACTCGTCACCTACGGAGCGGCCGTCTTCACGGCGCTGTTGCTCTCCTATCGCTATCTGCCGATGGAGATGGCCGAGCTTCCGTGGCTGTTCGGGCCGCTGCTCATCCTGGCGATGACCTCGGTGATCTACGGCTACGTACGGACCACGAGCCAGTGGGATACGAAGGCCCGGCCGGCGCTGCAGTCGGAGCCGCGGCACGAACTGGTCAGCGGGTGAGCAGAACCGCCAGGGCGCTCACTCCGCCCGCGCAGGCGAGGAGGGCGCAGGCGCAGGCGGCGTGGCGGCGGAGCAGGGTGTGCCGCAGTTCGGCGTAGCGGCTCTCGTACTCCTGTCGCAGCTCCTCGGCCCGCCGGACCGTGCCGCGCAGCAGCTCACGGGTGACGTCGAGGCGCCGGCGGACGTAGTGGCCGGTGATTTCCTCGGCTTGGGCGGTGGTCAGCCACGGCATCCGGGCGCAGAGCTCCTCGGCCTCGCGTCGTGCCTGGTCGCGATGGGCGTGCGCGAGGAGGTAGCCCTCGGCCTCGTCGGCCAGCGCGTGCCGCGGGGTGTCGTGCGGCGCCTCGTGGCCGCCGCGTCTCACGGCCGTTCGCCCTTGTGCCCGTCGGCCTCGACGACGTCGCGCCTGCCGGTGTTCTCCGCCTCGTCCAGCTGGGCCACGTCGGGATGGTGCAGGTCGAAGGCGGGGGATTCGGAGCGGATGCGCGGCAGGGTGACGAAGTTGTGCCGCGGGGGCGGACACGAGGTCGCCCACTCCAGGGAACGCCCGTAACCCCAGGGGTCGTTGACCTCGACCCGCTCGCCCTGCTGGGCGGTCTTCCACACGTTGTACAGGAACGGCAGCGTGGACAGGCCCAGCAGGAACGCGCCGATCGACGAGACGGTGTTCAGCCAGGTGAAGCCGTCCGCGGCG
>NZ_WWIQ01000020.1:5390-6202 GCF_009862985.1 Streptomyces sp. SID5464
AGCCAGTGCTGCACCAGGAACGTGGTGTGGAAGCCGACGAAGAGCGTCCAGAAGTGGATCTTCTCGATGCGGGTGTCCAGCATCGTGCCGGTCATCTTCGGCCACCAGAAGCTGAAGCCGCCGAACATCGCGAACACGATGGTGCCGAAGAGCACGTAGTGGAAGTGCGCGATCACGAAGTAGGAGTCGGTGACGTGCCAGTCCAGCGGCGGCGAGCCGAGGATGACGCCGGTCAGACCGCCGAAGAGGAAGGTGACCAGGAAGCCGGCCGCCCACAGCATCGGCGGCTCGAAGGACAGCGACCCCTTCCACATCGTGCCGATCCAGTTGAAGAACTTCACCCCCGTCGGCACGGCGATCAGATACGTCATGAAGGAGAAGAACGGCAGCAGGACCGCGCCGGTGGCGAACATGTGGTGCGCCCACACCGTCACGGACAGACCGGCGATGGCGATCGTGGCGCCGATCAGCCCCGTGTAACCGAAGATCGGCTTGCGGGCGAAGACGGGGATGATCTCGGTGATCACACCGAAGAACGGCAGGGCCAGGATGTACACCTCGGGATGGCCGAAGAACCAGAACAGATGCTGCCAGAGGATCGCGCCGCCGTTCTCCGCGTTGAACACCTGCGCCCCGAAACGGCGGTCGGCCTCCAGCACCAGCAGCGCGGCGGCCAGCACCGGGAACGCCAGCAGCACCAGCACCGAGGTGAGCAGCACGTTCCAGGTGAAGATCGGCATCCGGAACATGGTCATGCCGGGGGCGCGCATGCAGATGATCGTGGTGATGAAGTTGACGGAGCCGAGGATGGT